>CAYLMS010000281.1:0-2932 GCA_964384455.1 uncultured Microbacterium sp.
GGATCAGCAGGCCCGGGTCGGGCAGCAGAGCCATCGCGAAGCGCAGCCGCTGCTGCTGGCCGCCCGAGCAGAGCCCCACCCGGCGGCCGGCGAGCTCGGAGATGCCGGCGCGCTGCAGCACCTCGTCGATCGGGCGGGTCTCGGCGAACAGGCTCGCCGTCAGCTGCAGCGTCTCGCGCACGGTGAGATCTTTCAGCAGACCGCCCGTCTGCAGCACCGCCGACACCAGGCCGTGCGCGATGGCCCCGCGCGGGCTGCGTCCGAACACCTGCACCTCGCCCCGGTCGGGGTGGGCGAGCCCCAGCAGCATGTCGATGGTGCTGGTCTTGCCCGCCCCGTTCGGACCGAGGAAGGCGACCACCTCTCCAGGGGCGATGCGCAGGGTGAGGTCGTCGACGGCGCGCACCGCACCGAAGCTCTTGCTGATCGATCGCGCGTCGACCGCCCACGGGACGGTGGCGGATGCTGCGGTGGCGGCGCCGGGCGCCGAACGTGCTGTCTGCATGCCTCCAGCGTGCCGCGTCGGTGCCGGCACGCACAGGCGCGGGTGTCACGAGCTGCCCGTGACATCCGTCACCGGCAGCCGCGTTCGTGTCCAAGCCGTTACCTGGCACGGCGGAGCCCGTGCTTAGAATCGTGAGCGGCGATCGGCGAAATCATCCGGTCCCCAATCGATAGCTCGATGACGAGGAGAGGCATCCCATGCGTAGGAAGCTCGTTCTGCCGGTGACCGCGATCGCGGCAGCACTGTTGCTGTCGGGGTGCGTGAACAACGCGCCGACCGGCGGAGGCGCCGCCAGTGGCGGCTCCGGCAACGCCTACGGCGTGACCAAGGATGCCGCGCTCGCCGCCACCTTGCCCGATGCCATCAAGAAGGCCGGGCAGATCACCGTCGGCGTCGACCCCACCTACGCCCCCAACGAGTACAAGGACGCGAACGGCAACCCGATCGGCTGGGACATCGACCTGGCCAACGCCATCGGCGCCAAGCTCGGCGTGAAGATGGTCTACACGGCGGCGAAGTTCGACAACATCATCCCCAGCATCACCGGCGGCAAGTACGACCTCGGCGTCTCGTCGTTCACCGACACGGTCGAGCGCGAGAAGCAGGTCGACTTCGTCAACTACTACAACGCCGGCATCCTGTGGGCGTCGCAGAAGGGCAAGACGATCGATCCCGCCAACGCATGCGGGCTGAAGGTCGCCGTCGAGTCGGGCACCTATGAGGACACCGACGAGATCCCCGCGAAGTCGAAGGCGTGCACGGATGCCGGCAAGCAGCCGATCCAGGTGTTCAAGTACGACGGTCAGGACCAGGCCACGAACGCCCTCGTGCTCGGCCAGGTCGACGCGATGAGCGCGGACTCGCCGATCACCGAGTACGCGATCCACCAGCAGTCCGACAAGATCCAGGCCGCAGGCAAGACGTTCGACATCGCCCCCTACGGGTTCGCGGTGAACAAGGGCGCGCCGCTGACCGACGTGATCAAGAACACCGTCGAGGCGCTGATCAAGGACGGCACCTACCTGAAGGTGCTCACCAAGTGGGGCGTGCAGGACGGCGCGGTCACCGCGGCGGCCGTGAACGCGGCGGGCTCGAACCAGTAGTCGTGAGCGACACCCAGCGGCCGGAGGGGGCGGGCGGCACGCCCGCCCCCGCCACCCCGGTAGAGACCGGCGTCATCCCCACCGAGCGCGCCGAGACGATCAAGGCGGTCAAGCTGCGCCATCCGTGGCGCACGGTGATCGCGGTCGTGCTCATCGCGCTGGCCGTGCTGTTCGTGCTCGACGCCGCGCAACGCAAGGCGTTCGGCTGGCAGTACGTCGCCAAGTACCTGTTCGACATCCGGATCAGCCAGGCGGCGCTGATCACGCTCGAACTGACCGTGTACTCGATGATCGCCGGCATCATCCTCGGACTCGTGCTCGCCGTGATGCGGCTGTCGCCGAATCCGGTGCTCAAGTCGATCGCGTGGGTGTACCTGTGGGTGTTCCGCGGCACGCCGGTGTACGTGCAGCTGGTGTTCTGGGGGCTGATCACGCTGATCTACAACAGCGTGATCATCGGCATCCCGCTGGTGCACACGTGGGCCGTCATCCCGATCACGTGGGTGCCGCCGCTGTTCTTCATCTCGATCGTCGGCTTGGCGTTGAACGAGGCCGCTTACATGGCCGAGATCGTGCGTGCCGGTCTGCTCTCGGTCGACCCGGGGCAGGAGGAGGCGGCGACGGCGCTGGGCATGTCGTGGTGGCTCACCATGCGGCGCGTGGTGATCCCGCAGTCGATGCGGGTGATCATCCCGCCCACCGGCAACGAGGTGATCTCGATGCTGAAGACCACCAGCCTGGTCGCGGCGGTGCCGTTCACGCTCGACCTGTTCGGCCGCGCGCGCGACATCTCCGCCGAGACCTTCACCCCGATTCCGCTGTTGATCGTGGCGTCGATCTGGTACCTGTTCTTCACGTCGGTGCTGATGGTGGGGCAGTACTTCCTCGAGAAGCGGTTCTCCCGCGGAGCCGACCGCGACCGGCCCACCACGGCCGTCGCCGCGGCCGACACGGCGCCGCCGACCGGGACGAACCCGCAGGCCGACGCGCAGGGAGGGGAGCGATGAGCGCGAACAGCGTGCCTATGGTCGAGTCGGTGCTGGTCTCGAAGAGCTTCGGCAGCAACGAGGTGCTCAAGGGCATCAGCCTGCGCGTCGAGCGCGGCCAGGTCATGTGCATGATCGGGCCCTCGGGGTCGGGCAAGTCCACGTTCCTGCGCTGCATCAACCACCTCGAGCGCATCGACGCAGGTCGACTGTTCGTCGAGGGCGAGCTGGTCGGCTACCAGCAGCGCGGCGACAAGCTCTATGAGCTCAAGCCCGCGGAGGCGGCCAAACAGCGCCGCGACATCGGGATGGTGTTCCAGCACTTCAACCTGTTCGCG
>CAYLMS010000282.1:0-2930 GCA_964384455.1 uncultured Microbacterium sp.
TGCGAGAAGTGCGCGGCGCGCTGAGCGGCGCACCGGCGGGCGGTCTGCTGCTCCCGCCGCTGCGTGCGGGCCTGGACCGGCTGGCCGCACTCGCTGCACAGGCCGAGCCCGCGGTGGGCGCGCTGGTCGACGCGAGCAGACTCGCGCCCTCGCTGCTCGGCGCCGACGGCCCGCGCACCATCCTCATGGTCGTGCAGAACAATGCGGAGCTGCGCACCGGCGGCGGGATCACCGCGGCCTTCCTGCAGCTGCGCGCCGAGGGCGGCAGGCTGACCCTGGTCGGCCAGGGCAGCTCGTCCGACTTCAGCCAGCGCGCGACGCCCATCCTCGCCGTGCCCGCCGCCCTCGACGCGCTCTACACGTCGGTCGCGGGCAAGTACGTGCAGAACACGTCGATCACGCCCGACTTCTCGCTCACCGCGCGACTGGCCTCGGCGTGGTGGCAGCAGCGGTTCGGCGTCACGCCGGATGTCGTGGCCTCGGTCGACCCGATGGTGCTGAAGGCGATCCTCGGCGTCACGGGCGCCATCCAGACACCGCAAGGGCCGCTCACCGCCGACGACGTGGTGCAGCGACTGCTGATCGACCCCTATCGCACCCTGTCTTCAGAGCAGCAGAACGTCGTGTTCCAGGCCGCCGCAGGTGCCGTGTTCAGCAGGCTGGCCGCCGGAGGGGTCGACCCGATCCGGCTGGCCGAGGCGCTGGCCGTGCCGGTCGCGGAGGGGCGCGTGTCGCTGTGGAGCGCCCGCGCCGACGAAGAGAGACTGCTCGCCGCGGGGGCGCTGGCAGGTCCTGCGGCGCGTCAGCGCGCGGCGGGGCCGCAGGCCTACGCGGTGTACTTCAACGACGTGACCGGGGCCAAGATGGCACCCTACCTGGGCGTGCGCATCGCCGACGGCGTGGCATCCTGTCGCGCCGACGGGCGGCGCACCGTGACCATCGACGTCACCCTGCGCAACACCGCCCCCGCCGACGCCGGCAGCAGCTGGCCGCTGAGCACCACCGGGGGCGGCATCTGGGGTATCGCCGCAGGCCACATCGCGACGAGCGTGACGGTCGCCGCCCCCGCGGGCTCCTACTTCGGCGGCGTCACGGTCGACGGCACCCGGGTCGCGCCCGTCGACGTCGACGACGACGGCTTCACCGCCAGCGCGACCCAGGTCGACCTGGCACCAGGGCAGTCGGCGACCATCCGCTACACCTTCATCGCCGCGCAGCCCGGTGCGGTGCAGCCGGTGATGCTGCACACACCGCTGATCGGCGAGCCCGAGCTCGCGACGCTCACCCCTCGCTGCGGCTGATCACCGCTTCGACGCGGTGTCGCCCACAGTCACCTCGAGCGGGAAGTCCAGCGGGAACTCGCCGAAGAGCAGGCGACCGGCGGCCTGCGCCGCCGTGCGCAGGGCCTCGGCCACCGCGTCCGCGTGCGGGGCGGGGACATGCACGATCACCTCGTCGTGCAGGAAGAGCGCGAGATGCGGGCGTCGTGCCGTCCAGCCGCCCGAGCGGGGGGCCGAATCCGCCTCGTCGACGGGATCGAGTTCGCCGAGCATCCCGCGCAGCACGGCGAGCCAGCACAGCGCCCACTCCGCCGCCGTGCCCTGCACGACGAAATTGCGCGTGAAACGTCCGCGATCGCCCGCTGAGCGTCGCGCGCGCGCCTGCTCGGCCGCGGATGCCTCCACCAGTGCCCCGCGGCGTCGGATGTCCAGCCACGATTCGGGCGCGGGCGGGCAACTGCGCCCCAGCCAGGTCGTGACCACACCGCCCTGCTCCCCCGTGCGCGCGGCCTCGTCGACCAGCGCCATGGCGCGCGGGTAGACCCGGCGCAGCAGCGGCACGAGTCGGCCGCTGTCGCCCGTCGTGGCACCGTACATCGCCCCGAGGATCGCCACCTTCGCGTCGGCTCTGGTCGGCACCGCGCCGCTGTCGACGATCCCCTGGTACAGGTCGCGACCGCGGGCGGCCGCCGCCAAGGCCGTATCGTGCGACATGGCCGCGAGCACGCGTGGCTCCAGCTGCGCGGCATCCGCCCGCACCAGCAGCCACCCCGGATCGGCGCGCACCGCGGCGCGCAGGCTGCGCGGAATCTGCAGCGCACCGCCGCCCGACGACGCCCAGCGCCCGGTGACCACGCCGGCCGGCAGGTACACCGGCCGGAAGCGGCCGTCGGCCACCCAGTGCGAGAGCCACGCCCAGCCGTTGGCGGTATGCAGCCGCGACAGCCGCTTGTACTCCAGCAGGGGCTCGATCACAGGATGCTCGTACCTGGCCAGCTCCCACCTGCTGGTCGATTCGGCCTGCACGCCCGCGCGATGCAGGCTGCGCAGCAGCCGCGGCTGCGAATCGAGACGGGCGGACTCGTCGCCGAGGGCTGCGCGCACCTGCGCGTCGGCAGCCTGCAGGCGGGCGGGCAGCCCGCCTGTCGCCGGACGGGCGCCGAGGGCGGCATGCAGGATCGCCTCATGGGCCTGCGCATCCCACGGCACGCCGGCCGCGGTCAGTTCGGCGGCGATGAGCGCGCCGGCCGACTCGGCCGCGAGCAGCAGTCGCATCCGGGCCGGCTCGGTGGCGGTCGCGAGCACCGCGCGCTGCCTGGCGAACTCGGCGAGCGCAGCCTCCACATCGGTGGGCGGGCCCGACCGCCCAGCGTCGTCACCGAGCTCGAACAGTGCAGGCGCACCGGTCGCCAAGGCGGCCGGCTCGCCCGCCGCCCAGCCGGGGTGCGTCCGCAGCGCCTTGCCGTCGACGCGTGCGCTGCCAGCCAGGATCGCGTGGCACAGCCGCAGGTCGTGACACCGCTCGACGCGCACCCCCGCCGCCAGCAGCGGGGGATACCAGAGCGCGGTGTCGCTCCACACCCACCGCGCATTGCGTGCGGCGGCGAGCGCGGGCAGCTCGGCCGCCGTGTGGCGACTACGGGCCAGCTC
>CAYLMS010000283.1:0-2930 GCA_964384455.1 uncultured Microbacterium sp.
GGCGTGGACGCGCCCCTCGATCGCCTTCGCGTACGGGTCGATCAGCAGCTTGGCCGGATTGCAGCGGACGCCGCGCTCCGGGGCGTAGTCGCCGGTCACGCGGTAGCCGTACCGCGTGCCGGCCGCCACGCCGGGCAGATAGGCGTGCCAGACGTATCCGTCCACGTCGGTCAGGGCGACTCGGTGCTCGGCGCCGTGCTCGTCGAACAGGCACACGTCGACGGCGGTGGCGGCGGCACTGTAGAGCGCGAAGTTCGTTCCGTCCCCGTCGAAATCCGCACCCAGCGGATAGGCGGAACCGGGCCAGGCGTGCACGGGCGCCCCCTTCGACGTCGGGAGTCCACGATAGCCCGGCACGGCGATGCCGCCCGCGCGCCACGCATGCCGGTAGCGTGTGCCCGACGATGGGAGAGCGATGAGCGCGACCACGCCCGCCGCGCGCGGGGTAGGGCGCTGGCTGGAGCCCTGGTTCGCGGCCTACGCGCTGGCCGGTCTGCTCGTCAACGGCATGGTGCCGATCATGCTGCCGATCACCACGCACCCCGGTGGACCGTTCGTGGTCGCGGCCACGATCGCCGCCTTCTCCACGGGGCAGCTGACCGCGCCGCTGTCGGGTCGGCTGGCCGACCGCCGCGGATGGCATCGACCGATGTTCCTGGCGTCGTTCCCGGTCATGGCGGTCGCGGCGGTGGCCCTCGGCCTCGGCGGCGCAGCAGGCGCCTGGGTGCCGGCGGCATTCGTCGCGGGCGGCGCCGCCGCCGTGGCGCAGACGCTCGGCAGCGGCTTCGTGGTCGAGAGCCACCCGCAGCGCGAATGGGACACCCGGGTGGGCTGGTTCCGGCTCACCTTCGGCGCGGGGCAGGTCGCGGGGCTCAGCATCGCAGCCGTGTTCGCCGACAGCGCACCGGTCGTGGCCTGGAGCGTCGCCGGTGCCGCACTGCTGGGCGGTGCGCTGATCGGCAGGTGGCGCCTGCCCCGGCTCGGCGCACTGCCCGCCCAGGCGGACAGCACGCGCACGCACCCGCGCGGCGGGATCCGCGAGACGCTGCGGGGAGGGTTCGCGGTGCTGTGGGTGTGCCTGCTGCTCGCGATGACCGCGCTGTACGCCGTGCTCAACGTGGCCCCTCTCGTGGCCTTCGACGCGTTCGGCATCAGCGCGGGCGAGACGGCACGGCTCTACCTGGCGGGGTCGGTGGTCGGGGCCGCCCTCTATCCGGTGTGCGGCATGCTCGCCCAGCGCATCCATTCCCGCCGCGTGCTCGCGCTGGGACTGCTCGCGACCCTGGCGGCGCTGGTCGCGATGACGTTCTCGCTGCTCACCCACGTGGGCGGTGCCGTGCTCGCCCCGGCCGGAGTGGTGCTGATCGCGATCGCGTACCCGTTCTGGTACCTCGGCGGCCTGGTGCAGGCCGCCGAGCTCGGTGCGGGCTCGGAGGGCACCGCGCTCGGCCTGTTCAACTCCGCGGCCGCCGGCGGGGCGCTGATCGGCGCGCTCGGCCCCGCCGCGGTGGCCGCGGCGCTCGGCTACGCGCCGCTGCTGCCGATGGCGGCGACGCTCATGACCGTCGCACTCATCGTCGGCGCCCCGGTCATGACCGGGCGGCTGCGGCGCTGAGTCAGTCCGGCAGCAGATCGGGGCGGCGGAGGCGGGTGCGCTCCAGCTGCTGTTCGCGGCGCCACTCGGCCACCCTGCCATGGTGCCCGCTGAGCAGCACCTCCGGCACCTGCCGGCCGCGCCACGATGCAGGCTTGGTGTACGACGGGTACTCGAGCAGGCCGTCCTCGTGCGACTCCTCGACCAGGCTCTCCGGATTGCCCACCACACCCGGCACGAGCCGGCCGATCGCCTCGATCATCGCCATCGCGGCGACCTCGCCGCCGTTGAGCACATAGTCGCCGAGGCTCAGCAGCCGCACCGGCCCGAGCGAGCCGGCGTAGTCGAAGACGCGCTCGTCGATGCCCTCGTAGCGTCCGCAGCCGAACACGAGGTGGGCGGTGCCCGACAGCTCGCGCGCCACGGCCTGCGTGAACGGCTCGCCCGCGGGCGAGGGGAAGACGAACACCGGCGGCTCGACGGCGTCGCGCGCGATCGCGTCGAGCGCCTCGCCCCATGGCTCGGGGGTCATCACCATGCCCGCACCGCCGCCGTAGGGCGTGTCGTCGACGCTGCGATGACGGTCGTGCGTGAACGCGCGCAGGTCGTGCACGCGGATGTCGAGCAGCCGCGCCGCGCGCGCCCTGCCCAGCAGCGACGCCTCGAGCGCATCGAAGATCGACGGGAAGATGCTCACCACGTCGATGCGCATGCTCAGTCCTTCTCGGTCGGCGCCGTGAGATCGGCGCCCTCGTCCGGTGCATCCTCGAACAGCCCCGGCGGCGGCGTGACGACCACGCGGCCGCCCGCGACGTCGACCTCCGGCACGATCGCCGACACGAACGGCACCAGCACCTCGGCGCCGGCCACGGCGACCACGAGCAGATCCTGGGCGGGCAGATGGTCCACCCGTGCGATCCGGCCGACGACCGCGCCGTCGCGCACGACGTCGAGACCGACCAGCTGATGGTCGTACCAGGCGTCGCGCTCGGCGGGCTGGACGGCGGCATCCTGCTCGATCCACAGGATGGCGCGCACGATGCTCTCCGCGCCCGTGCGGTCGTCGATGCCCTCGAGGAACACCACGGGATGACTGTTCATCCAGCGGAACTCGCGCACCGTCACGGTCTTGCCGTGCCACGGCGACGACGACGGCACCTGCAGCGCGAACGACGCCCCAGGCACGAAGCGGAGGTCGGGTTCGTCGGTGTACAGCTCCAGTTTGAGCGCGCCCTTGAGCCCGTGCGCCTTCACCAGGCGCCCGACCCTCAGCTGCGCCGCCCCGCGCGGGCCGGTCGCGGCCGCCACGTCAGTCGTCCGCGACGTCGACGCGCAC
>CAYLMS010000284.1:0-2913 GCA_964384455.1 uncultured Microbacterium sp.
CACTCGCCCCCCTCCCGGCGGCGCGCGCGGTGTCGGAGACCACCGCCGGCGGCATCACCCGGGTGACCGTGCGGTACGTCGCCGCCGGGCATCCCGGGGTGAGCACCTTCGAGGTGGAGAGGTCAGGGCAGATCGGGCTGCTGCCCACCTGGCGGTTCGCGAGCAGTCCGCTCGCGATGCTGCAGGTGAGCGTGCGCGGGTCGTGGCGGTTCACCGTGAACGGCTTCGCGCTGGACAAGCGGCAGGTGTCGGCCGATGCGGCCGCTGCAGATCCGCGCACGGCGGTGCCGCTGCTCGTGTTCGCGCCGGGCCGCTACGACGTCTCGGTGGACACCAGGGTCGCCTCGGCGAGCGCCGTCTCGGTGCTGGTCGAGCGTCCGCTCGCCGACGTGCGCGCGACGCTCAAGGCGGCGCCCACCGCCGAGTTCACCGGCACCGTCGAGCAGCATGTGCACGACTTCCTCAGCGAGTGCGCGCACCAGCGCGTGCTGCAGCCGACCGGCTGCCCGTTCGGCTACGCGGTCAGCGACCGGGTGCAGGGCCTGCCCGTGTGGACGATCGCGCAGCAGCCGACGATCGCGCTGGAGCCGGCGGGCGCCGACTGGCGGATCGTGCCGGCCGCCGCCGTGGCGCACATCGAGGTCGACATCCGCTCGCTCTACGACGGCAGCGTGCGTCACGTGTCACGGGATGTGCCGTTCGAGGTGACCGGTCAGATCGCCGAGCGGCCCGACGGCTCGGTCACCATCACCGTCGACGCGCCCTGAGTCATTCGGCGCGGTGCGCATCGCGGGCGGCCAGTGCCGCCAGCCGCGCGTTGTAGTCGACCAGCTCCGCGTCGCCGGTGCGGTCGGCATCCCGGTCGCGGCGACGCTGCATGCGCTCGTCGGCGCGGCTCCATTGGATGCCGACGACCGTCGCCAGCACGATGGTCGGGATCTCGCCGATCGACCAGGCGGCGCCGCCGCCGACGTACTGGTCCTGCAGCGGGGTGGCCCCCCACGTGCGCGCCATCGAACCGAACCATTCCGCCACGAACAGTCCGGTCTGCATCATCACGGCGACACCGAAGAACGAGTGCACCGCGATCACGCCGATGAGCATGAGCAGCCGCAGCGCGTAGGGCAGCCGGTACGGCACCGGGTCGATGCCGATGAGCGACTGCACGAACAGATAGCCGACGATGAGGAAGTGCACCACCATCCACTCGTGTCCGAGGTGGTCGTACATCGACCAGCGGAACAGGTCGGTGTAGTAGAAGATCCACAGCGACGCCACGAACAGCACCGCGGTGACCCACGGGTTGGTGAGCACGCGCGCGTAGGGCGTGTGCACGGCCCAGAGGATCCACTCCCGGCCGCCACGGGTGCCGTCGCGGCGCTTGGCGATCGCCCTGGCGGCGAGGGTCACCGGGGCGCCGGGCACCAGCAGCACCGGCACCGCCATGGTCAGCAGCATGTGACCCACCATGTGCACGCTGAACAGGTACTCCTGGTAGGCGTTGATCGGGCCGCTGGTCACCCACAGCAGCAGCAGCATGCCGAGCACCCACAGCACGGTGCGGTACAGCGGCCACTCGTCGCCGCGGCGGCGCAGCCGCCACACGCCGGCGAGGTAGAACGCGATGCCGAAGGCGACCACCACCACCCACAGCAGGTCGATGTTCGTCGCGGTGAACCAGCGCGCGATCGTCAGCTCGGGCGGCAGCGGTGACCCGGTGAGGATCTCCGCAGGCGTGCGGATCGAAGGGGGCTGTTCGGCGTTCGGCGGCGGGGTGCGCGACAGCGCCACCGCTGCGCCGCTGGCCAACCCCATCAGTGCGAGCTCCACGCCCACGAGCGTCCAGAAGCGGCGGGCCGGGGCATCCTCGCCGAGCCGCGCGATCAACCGGGTGCGGTAGAGGGCGCCGAGCACTCCGAGCGCGGCGAGCGCGGCCACCTTCACCGCGAGGATGCCGCCGTAGCCGGTGAGCCAGCCGGCCCAGCCGCCGAGCCCTACCATCGCTCGCGCGGTGCCCGACACGGCGAGCACGCAGAACGCGGCGAGGGCGAGCGACGAGTAGCGCGCCACGAGCGTGGCGGTCGCCTTCGCCCCGAGCAGCGGACGCACCACGACCACGGCCACGAGTCCGCCGAGCCACACCGCGGCGGCCGCCATGTGCAGCGCGAGGGAGGTGACCGCGATGTTGTGGCTGGACAGGTCGCCGCTGTGCCCCTGCGTCGCGATCGGGATGAGGGATGCTGCCGCGAGCACTGCGGCGATGAGCGTGGCCGTCCACCCGCGCAGCGCGAAGATCATCACGGTGAGCAGCGCCCCCCACACCGTGGTGATCAGCCAGGCGACACCGAGCTCGCGCTCGGTGAGGAAGCGCCCGAGCTGATCGCCGAAGGTCGGGCTGAGATCGACCACGGGGTTGAACGCGTTGAGGAACGTGAGGAACCCGGTGGCGGCGGCTCCCACGGTGAACAGCGCGGCACTGATGGATGCGACATCCAGCGCCACCTCCCACGGACGCGCGCCCGCCTTCAGCCCGAACAGCGCCATCACCAGCGTGCCGACCATGCCCGCCGCCGCGAGGTTGACCAGCAGCTGTGCGACAGGCAGACCCCAGCGCACGAACGGTCCTGGGTCGCCGAGCACCAGGGGTGCGGCGCCGCCGCCGAAGCCGAGCCCAGTCACCAGCGCCGCCACCGCCGCCACGACGAGGATCGCCGGGCCGAGGGCCCGCAGCGCGCGGGGGTTCACGCTTCAAGCCTAGGTCGCCGTGCGGGTGCTGCCGGTCGCCGGGCGGGTGCTGCCGGTCGCCGGGCGGGTGCTGCCGGTCGCCGTGCGGGTTCAGGGTTCGGGGTTCGGGGTTCGGCGCGGCGGGGGTTCGGCGCTTCGAGTGGCAGTTCGCGCCGCACCCAGCGCCCC
>CAYLMS010000285.1:0-2904 GCA_964384455.1 uncultured Microbacterium sp.
CGATGCCGGTGGCGCCATTGACGAGTAGGTTCGGGTAGGCCGCGGGGAGGACCGCGGGCTGCTGGAACTGTCCGTCGTAATTGGGGATGAAGTCGACGACGTCTTCGTCGAGATTCTCGGTGAGCGCGAGCGCCGCCGGAGCGAGCCGGGCCTCGGTGTAGCGCGGGGCGGCGGGCCCGTCGTCGAGCGAGCCGAAGTTGCCGTGCCCGTCGACGAGCGGCACCCGCAGCGAGAACGGCTGGGCGAGGCGCACCAGTGCGTCGTAGATCGGGGCGTCGCCGTGCGGGTGCAGCTTGCCCATCACCTCGCCGACGACGCGGGCGCTCTTGACGTGGCCGCGGTCGGGCCGCAGGCCCATGTCGGCCATCTGGAACAGGATGCGCCGCTGCACGGGCTTGAGCCCGTCGCGCGCGTCGGGCAGCGCCCGCGAGTAGATCACGGAATAGGCGTATTCGAGGAACGATCCCTGCATCTCGGCGGCGACGTCGACGTCTTCGATCCGCTCGGTCACGGGCTGCGGGGTTGGCTGTGCGGGCATCGGTCTTCCGGGCGGGAGGGGAGGCCGTGCACGCTGTGCGAGACTGGCCGGGATGCCCCCCAGCCTACCGATCGACCCGCCGGGCGCCCGGAGCCTGGCCGCAGTCCTGCCGGAGCTGCTGCGCTCGCTGGCGGGCGACGCGGGGTGGTTCGCACCGGCACGCAGCGCGATCGTGTTCGTCGTCGACGGTCTCGGTGCGCAGAACCTCGCCGCGCGCGCCGGCCACGCGCGGTTCCTCGCCGCGGCCGGCGGGCGGCGGGATGTCGCGCGCACCGTGTTCCCCTCCACCACGGCTGTCGCGCTGACCAGTCTGCTCACCGCGTCGTGGCCGGGGGAGCACGGCATCGTCGGCTACCGCGCGCGGGTGCCAGGCACCGATCGGATGCCGAACCAGCTCAAGGGCTGGGAGCGCGACGGGCTCGACCCGCTGCACTGGCAGCGGATACCTCCGCTGTTCGAGCGCGAGGCCGCCGCCGGGCGGCCGTGCTTCGTGGTGTCCCGCGCCGACTACCGCGGCAGCGGCTTCACCACCGCGATCATGCGCGGCGCCGAGTTCCACGGAGTCAGCGGCCTGCCCGAGCGGGTGGCGGTCGCGGCACAGTTGGCCGCGGAGCATCCCGGTGCACTCGTGTATCTGTATGCCGCCGACCTCGACGTCACCGGCCACAAGCACGGCTGGGAGTCCGATCAGTGGGCGGCCGCCTTGGAACAGGTGGATGCCGCCGCACGATCGCTCTCGGATGCGCTCGCGCCGCGCGTCGGTGCGGTGGTGCTCGCCGATCACGGCATGGTCGACGTGCCGCAGCACCGGCACGTGCTGCTGACCGCCGGCGACGAACTGCTCGACGGCGTGCAGTTGATCGGCGGCGAGCCGCGCATGCTGCACCTGTACACCGATGCCGGCGCCGCACGGGCCGTGCGCGACGCGTGGCAGCGCGTCGAGGGCGCGCGGGCGTGGGTGCTCGAGCGCGACGAGGCCATCGCCGCGGGACTGTTCGGGCAGGGAGTGCACCCCGAGGTGCGCGATCGGATCGGCGACGTCCTCATCGCCGCACGCGGCGCCGTCGCCTATTACGACGATCGCGTGGCTGACAAGGCCGCGCAGCGCATGATCGGGCAGCACGGCTCGCTCACGCCGCAGGAGCGGATCGTGCCGCTGATCCGGCTGGGTGCGTTCGCCTGATCAGTCGTCGGTGCGGGCACCGAAGACGATCTCGTCCCACGACGGCATCGCGGTACGGCCCTTGCGGCGCGACTCGCCGATGCGCACCTGCTCGGCGGCCTGCGAGACGTCGACGTCGGAGTCGTCGGCCTCGACTTCGTCGTAGCCGGGCTCGAGCGCGTCGAACAGCGCGATGGGGGAGTGCGCCCGCTCGTGCGCGCCCTCGGTGCCTGGCAGCGGTTCGCGCTGCCCACGCCGCCGGCGCAGTGCCTCGAGCAGGTCCGCCGTCTCGGCGCCCGCCACGACGTCGTCGGGTGCGCGCTTGATCGCCGCATCGCGCACCGCTACGGTCGGCGGCACGGTGAACTCGGGCGACGGCAGGTCGGCCTCGGGTGCGGACATCCGGCGGGGCCCGAACGCGCCGGAGTCGAACCGCGAGTCGTCTTTCAGACCGCTCGGCGCGTCGAGAGCCCGCAGCCGCGGGATCAGTCCTTCCGGCAGCGGCCCCTGGCGGGACAGCTGCGTGGCTTCGGCGTTCTGCGGGGCGAGTGTGCCGTGCCTGGGGTCGAAGCCCCAGCGCGCATCGCGGTCGACACCGCCCGCGCTGAACTCGAGCTTGACCACCCAGCCCGACTGCTCCTTCCAGCTCGTCCAGCGCTCGCCATCGGCTCCCGCCTCGGCAAGCTTCGCCCTGATCGCCACCCCGAAGGTGGCGGCATCCTGCTCCAGGCCCGAGCCGAGCAGCACGGGCAGCGCCAGCGCCTGTCCGACGACATGTTCGCGTTCGGCGAGCACCGGCCGCTCGAAGCGTGCCACGTCCTCGAGCCGGGCGCCCAGCAACTCGGCGACATCGACGGCTGACATGCCCGCTCGGATGTGCGCCTGAATCTGCCGCGGGCTCGGCTTTGCTGCGGCCGGCTCGCCGTCGCGCTCGGGCGCGGCACGGCGCAGCTCGCGGCGCAGCACATCGTCGACGGGCAGGCTGAACCGTTCGCCCGACTCCGTGGCCAGCACGAGAGCATCGTTCTCGGCGCCGACGATTGTGAGCTTCTCCATGCGCATGCCTCTCCGAAGCGACCGTGTGCGCCCATGCTCGCACGCGCGCACACGATCGCTGGGGAATAACACGGGCGTGCCGCGAGTTCACCCGTGCGCACGAGCAGCGGGCATTTGCATTCTGCGGCGCGGTCGTGCAAACTAGCGC
>CAYLMS010000286.1:0-2902 GCA_964384455.1 uncultured Microbacterium sp.
AGCACGACCTGCTCGCCGCGCAGCGCAGCGTGTTCCTGGACCCGCACGACCCCGAGGTGATCGAGGCCGCCCGGCGCGACGGCATCCCCGCCGACTGGATCGAGGCGGCGCAGAACAGCCCCATCTGGAAGCTGATCAGCAAGTACGAGGTGGCGCTGCCGCTGCACCCCGAGTACCGCACCCTGCCCATGGTCTGGTACATCCCGCCGCTGTCGCCGGTGGTCGACGTGGTGACCGGCTCGGGCAACGACGGCGAGGACGCGCGCACGCTGTTCGCCGCGATCGACAAGCTGCGTATCCCGATCTCGTACCTGGCGGAGCTGTTCACGGCGGGCGATGTGCGTCCGGTGGACGCGTCGCTGCGCCGACTCGCGGCGATGCGCTCGTACATGCGCGGCATCAACCTCGACGAGGGCCGTGACGAGTCGATCGCCGCCTCGGTCGGGATGACCGGCGCCGCCATCGAGGAGATGTACCGGCTGCTGGCGATCGCGAAGTACAACGACCGCTACGTGATCCCCGCCGCGCACGCCGAGCAGGCGCGCGATCTGGAGGAGCTGGCCTGCTCGCTCGACTACGAGGGCGGACCCGGCATGGGCGGCGCCGGCCCCTTCGGGTCGTCGAGCGGCGTGCCGGTGCCGGTGGCGGTGGAGAACTTCCACGCGCTGCAGAACCGGCAGACCGCCGACCGGCCGTCCACACCCGGCCGGGTGAACCTGCTGAACTAGGACGGCAACGGCGCGCCCGACGGGCTGTTCCCGCCGCGCGACGACGAGTGACCATGTCCTCCGCCACCAGGGTCACTCCGCGCCGGCCGCTGCCGAACGTCGAGCTCGACGCGCTCGAGCTCGACCGGCAGCAGCGCCAGCGCGTGCACATGGCCACCTCGTTGCTGCTGGACTACCCCGACGAGGAGTGGTTCGCCCGGCTGCCCGCGGTGCGCTCACTGATCGCGCCGCTCCCCGAGGCGGTGCACGCGCCGCTGACCCGGTTCCTGGATGCTGCAGAAGCCGCGGGCGCCACCGAATGGCAGCGCCGCTATGTGGTGACGTTCGACCTGAAGCGCAAGTGCAGCCTGTACCTCACCTATTACGCCACCGGCGACACCCGCAAGCGCGGCACCGCGCTGGTGACGATCCTCGAGGCATACCGCGCGGCCGGATTCGCGTTCGACGCGGCCGAGCTGCCCGACTATCTACCGGTGGTGCTGGAGTTCTCGGCCGTGTCCGACTCGCCGATCGCGGCCGCGCTGCTCGCATCGCACCGTGAAGGGGTGGAGGTGCTGCGCGCGGCGCTGGAGTCGATGTCGAGCGTATGGGCCGACGTCGTGCGCGCGGTGACGCTGTCGCTGCCGCCGATCGATGAGGCCACCCGCGAGCGCTACCTCGACCTGATCAACGAAGGCCCGCCCACCGAGACGGTGGGCCTGAGCTTCCTCGGCAACCTGCCGCCGTTCCGAGCCCGGGAGGACGCATGAAGACGCTGGACATCCTGCTCTGGGTGGCTCTGCCGTATGCCGCGATGGCGGTGTTCGTCGTCGGCCACATCTGGCGCTACCGCTACGACAAGTTCGGCTGGACCACGCGCTCCAGCCAGACCTACGAGAACCGGCTGCTGCGCTGGGGGTCGCCGATGTTCCACTTCGGCATCCTGATGGTGCTCGTCGGCCACGTCGTGGGCCTGCTGGTGCCGCGCGAATGGTTGTACGCGATCGGCATCGACGAGCACATGTACCATCTGGGTGCCACCGTGCTCGGCACGTTCGCGGCGGTGCTCACCCTGCTGGGCCTCGGCATCCTGATCTACCGTCGCCGCACCGTCGGTCCGGTGTTCCTGGCGACCACGCCGATGGACAAGGTGATGTACGTGTTCCTCGGGGTGACACTGCTGCTGGGCACGGCGGCCACCTTCGCGCACCAGATCCTCGGCGGTGGGTACAACTACCGCGAGACGATCAGCCCGTGGGTGCGCAGCATCCTGCTGTTCCAGCCGCAGCCGGAGCTGATGGCCGGTGCGCCGCTGCTGTTCCAACTGCACGCGTTGTCGGCGACGCTGCTGTTCGTGCTCTGGCCGTTCACCCGCCTGGTGCATGTGTTCTCCGCACCGGTGCAGTACTTGTTCCGGCCCTACATCGTCTACCGTTCGCGCGACGAGGGCACCGGCACGCGTGCGCCGCGGCGCGGCTGGGACCCGGTCACGACCCCGGATCCGGAGCGGCTGCGTCGCCCCTGAGATCCTCGCCCACGCGGGCGAGGCGCACGTCGGATGCGGCGACCCGCACCCGCACGACCATCCCCGGCACCAGACGCGCCGAGGCGACCCGCTCAGCCGGCACGTCGGCGGCCAGCGCTGGCTCGGCCACGTGCACGCGGGCGCCCGCCGGGGTCGGCTCGAGTCGCACGATCTTCGCGAGCCATTCGCCCGGGGCCGACGGCTGCGCAGGCAG
Organism: uncultured Microbacterium sp.; assembly: GCA_964384455.1. Lineage (GTDB taxonomy): Bacteria > Actinomycetota > Actinomycetes > Actinomycetales > Microbacteriaceae > Microbacterium. Next base: position 2,447 of record CAYLMS010000286.1, read on the forward strand.
CCGCATCGCTCCCGTCCACGACAGGTCGGCGACCGGCTCGAGCATCACTGCAGCCGGGCGCACCAGCGCCGCGAGCCGGTGGCCGGTGGCGGCAGCCGCAGCCTGCGACGAGCCATCCGCGGCGATCAGCTCGGCCGCCGAATCGGGATGCCGCCAGCCGCCGTCGTGTGCGACGCCGATGACCCGGTTGATGCCGGCGACGGCCGCGACGAAGTCGGTGGCAGGAGTCTGCAGCACCTCGGCGACCGCGCCCTGCTGGGTGACGCGACCCTGCTCGAGGATCAGCAGCCGCCGCCCGAGCGCCGCCGCATCCACGGCGTCGTGGGTGATCACGACGGCTGTCGCGTGCGTGACGTGCAGCTGCTCGCGCAGCAGCGTGCGCACCTCCCCCGCGGTCTGGGTGTCGAGGGCGCTGAGCGGCTCATCCAGCAGCAGCAGCTTCGGCGAGGTGACCAG
>CAYLMS010000287.1:0-2902 GCA_964384455.1 uncultured Microbacterium sp.
GTGTTCGTGCAGGCCGAGGCCGTCTGCTTGCCGCCGGCGGCGTGGGCGTGGGCGAGTCGACCAGGGCGAACCTGCCGATCGTGCCGATCGGACGGGTCACCACGCGCTATCAGATCACCCTCGAGGTCGACGACCGGCCGGGCGTGCTGGCCCGGGTGGCCGGCATCCTCAGCGAGGGTCGCGTGTCGGTCGCGACGCTGGAGCAGACCGTCGTCGCCGACGAGGACGACCAGGCGCCGACGGCGCGCCTGGTGATCGGAACGCACAAGGCAGTGGAGCAGGACCTCCGCGCGACCGTCGTGCAGCTCGCCTCGAGCGGCGTGGTCGAACGCGTGGTATCGGTTCTGCGGGTGGAAGGAGACTGAGATGGCTCATCAGTGGCGTGGAGTGCTGCGCGAGTATGCGGACCGGCTCGGGGTGACGGATGCGTCGACCGTCGTGACGCTCGGCGAGGGCGGCACGCCCCTGCTCCCGGCCCCGGCGCTGTCGCGGCGCACGGGTGCCGACGTGTGGGTGAAGTTCGAGGGCATGAACCCGACTGGTTCGTTCAAGGACCGCGGCATGACCGTCGCGCTGTCGCGCGCCGTCGAGCACGGCGCGAAGGCGGTGATCTGCGCGTCCACCGGCAACACCTCGGCCTCGGCCGCGGCCTACGCGGCGCACGCCGGCATCACCGCGGCGGTGCTGGTGCCCGAGGGCAAGATCGCGATGGGCAAGCTCAGTCAGGCGGTCGCGCACGACGGCCGGCTCATCCAGGTGCGCGGCAATTTCGACGACTGCCTCGAGATCGCCCGCGAGCTCGCCGAGCACTATCCGGTGCACCTGGTGAACTCGGTGAACCCTGACCGGATCGAGGGGCAGAAGACCGCGGCCTACGAGGTCGTCGAGGTGCTCGGCGACGCACCCGACCTGCACTTCATCCCGGTCGGCAACGCGGGCAACTACACCGCCTATGCGCGCGGCTACCGCGAGGAGGCGGCGCGCGGCGCGGCCACCCGGGTGCCGCGGATGCTGGGCTTCCAGGCCGCCGGCTCCGCACCGCTGGTGCGCGGCGAGGTGGTCCGCAACCCCGAGACCATCGCCACCGCCATCCGCATCGGCAACCCGGCGTCGTGGGAGCTCGCGCTCGAGGCCCGCGACGCGACCGACGGCTGCTTCGGCGCGATCGACGACGAGCGCATCCTGGCCGCGCAGAAGCTGCTGGCCGGTGAGGTGGGCATCTTCGTCGAGCCCGCATCGGCGATCAGCGTGGCCGGCCTGCTCGAGCGCGCCGCCGCCGGGGGAGTGCCCGCGGGGGCGCGGGTCGTGCTCACCGTCACGGGTCACGGGTTGAAGGACCCGCAATGGGCACTGCGCAACGCCGACGGCACCGAGGTGCGGCCGACGGTCGTCGACGCGACGACCAGCGAGGTCGCGGCCCTGCTCGGCCTGCGTGCCGCGGGGGCCGGCGCGTGAGCTCAGCCCTGCCCGAGGGACGCGCGGTCGCGGTGCGGGTGCCCGCCACCAGCGCCAATCTCGGGCCGGGGTTCGACACCCTCGGGCTCGCACTGTCGGTCTACGACGAATTGCGGGTCACCACGCTGGCCGCAGGCCGGCTGGAGTTCGACATCGAGGGCGCCGGTGCGGCCGACGTGCCGCGCGATGCGGGACACCTCGTGGTGCGCTCGATGCAGCACGTGTTCGACCAGGTGGGCCTGCCGATGCCCGGGCTGCGCCTGCACGCCCGCAATGTCATCCCGCACGGACGCGGCCTGGGCTCCTCCGGCGCGGCCGTGGTGTCGGGACTGCTCGCCGCGAAAGGGCTGCTGGAGCACGAGGTCGAGCTCGACGGCGCGAGGCTGCTGCGCTTCGCCACCGAGCTGGAAGGGCATCCCGACAATGTGGCGCCCGCCCTGTTCGGCGGGCTGACGATCGCGTGGGTGACCGATGCGGGACCCGCCTACAAGAAGCTGCTGGTGCACCGCGGCGTGGCGCCGGTGGTGTTCGTACCTGGTTTCACCATGTCTACCTCGCTGGCGCGCAGTCTGCAGCCGCTGCATGTGCCGCGCGAAGACGCCGTGTTCAACGTCTCCCGCTCCGCGCTGCTGATCGCGGCGCTGACGCAGAGCCCCGAGCTGCTGCTGGCGGCCACCGAGGACAAGCTGCACCAGCACTACCGCGCGCAGGCGATGCCCGAGACCGACCGGCTGGTGCGGGCGCTGCGCGCCGAGGGATTCGCCGCAGTGGTCTCCGGCGCCGGCCCCAGCGTGCTGGTGCTCGCCGACGGGCCGGGCAGGCGGCTCGAGGCGGCCGCCGTCGCCGCAGCGAACACCGATACGCCGTGGGAGTCGCTCATGCTGGCCGTCGACTTCAAGGGTGCTACAGTGAGGGACGTAGCGGAGGGTTCCACATAGCCGCGTCCGCGGCCGTGTGAGGCTGACCTCCTGTTCGCACTCTGCGAACCCCGCGCGACCCCCCGTTCTGCGCATCGCGCGGCCCTGCACATGCCACAGGGCCGAAGGATGCGACAGACAGGCGCAGGTGTCGCGCGACGATGCACACCGATACGTTCACAAGGGAGTACTCGTGGAGTCCATCTCCGAGATCCAGTCCGACAGCACGGCCACCGACCTGCTGGAAGAGCTCATCGACGGCGTGGAGCCGACGGCGGATGCCGCCGCGCCGGCGGCGCCGTCCGACGAGGCAGCGCCCGTCGAGGCGGCGGCAGTCGAGGCGGCGGCTGTCGAGCTCGCGCCCGTCGAGGCGGCGGCAGCGACTGCTGAGCCGGAGGCAGCGCCTGCCGATGCGGCGCCCGCGAAGGCGGCCGCCGCGCCGCGCAAGCGCGCACCGCGGCGCGCGAAGACGGCCGACGCCGCCGCGTCCGCAGAGCCGCTCGCCGACACGGCGCCCGCCGCCGAGTCCG
>CAYLMS010000288.1:0-2887 GCA_964384455.1 uncultured Microbacterium sp.
CACAAGAAGACAGATCGCGAGCCCGAGGGTGCCCATCGTCGGGTCCTTGGCCGTCGCGCCCCAGGTGATGACGAACGCCAGCAAGGAGATCGCCGAGGCGATGGTCGGGGCGGTCAGCATGCGCGTGCGCACCCGCCGCCGTGACCAGCCCATCACCTGGAGAATCGCGGCATCCCTGCGCGCTGCCGCTCCCTCCAGCAGTTGGGCGCTGAGAGCCGCACCCACGGCCGCAGCCGCTCCGATGGCGACGAGGGCGATGCTTGTCTGGGAGAGACCGTGGCGCACGGTGGATGCCGCGCCCATCGTGGTCCATCGCTGCGTGACCTCTCCGAGGGGAACCGTCCTGTTCAGCGCCGTGACGTACTCCGGAACAGTGATCGATACCTCCTGCGGGCTGGAGCCGATCACCACGTCCACCTTCAATCCCAGGCTTGCGATCGAGCTCGCAATCTGCTCGACCTTGTGCTGCGCACTCACGTCGAAGGTGGAGATGCCCGCTACTCGCACCCGGATCGCGTCAATGGGCGCGGCACCCCTCAGCTGCTGTGCATCGCGAATGTCGGCGATCGCTGCCGGGGGGCGAACCACGAGTCCCGCGGTGTTGAACGTGGGTCGAAGCACCGTGCCGGCCCGCGCAAGCGGCGAGTGGTCGACGACCAGCGGAGGAACGTCATACACCCCCAGGCTCACGCGCCCCTGGTCGGACGAGGTGGGAATGAGTGCGGCCGGGTCGAAGGTGCGGATCGGATACAGTCCGGTCGATCCGGCCGCTTCGATCTGCGTCACGGCACGGTACTTGACCTCGTCGGCGTCGACGCGCATCGTGCCGATGCCGACCCGCGGGTCGACATCGACCGCGACCTTCGGCCCCGTTGCCGGGACCAGGCCCAGGGGTTCGAGCAGCAACTGAACGCGGCCATCGCTCGGCGCCTGGGCGCGGTAGCTCGGCCGACCGATCAGCACGCCGCTCAGCTGTGTGATGGCGCCGCCAGCGCCGGCATCGCCGGCCGGACCCCCGAAGTCCACGCTGAGCGGAGTGCCCGCGAGGGGCTGGCCACTGGTCGAGACCTCTTTGCTCTGCGTGCTGAGCGGGCGCTCCCCCACCGGCCAGGACTGCAGCACGGAGCCTGCATTCGAACCCTGCAGTGCGCGATCCACAGCGGCACCTTCGGCCACGACGCTCGCCTGCACGCTCAACGTCGAGGTGGCGGGGTCGGTGGCTGTCACGATCACCGGAATCACCGGGATCGTCGAAGTCATCGGCAGACTCGGGGCAAGCCCCTCGGTGTCGGTGATTTCCCCGTTCTCCACCGCTGACGCGACGACATCGTTCAGGGTTCGTGCCGTGAAGGTGCCGGCCGAACGGCTGCGAATCTCGGCGAGTTGGCTCAGTGCCGGAACGCGATGACCGAGCAGCTGCTCTTCTGCGGTCGGGTCTACTGCCACGACCGACGAAGTGATCGGTGGAAGGGGTGCGCCGAAGACGAACCATCCGTTGGCGGCATCCCCGCCCAGCGGAGCGGTGACGATGCTGGTAGCACCGGGAACATCGGGCGAGCCCGGCAGGAGAGCACGCATCTCTTGCGTCGCGACGACGCGATTGCTGATGCCGTCGAAGACGCGCTGCGTGAATGTCAACTCGTAGAGCCGAGAGGTCGACGAACTCGGCAGTTTGACCGCCGGGGTGGTCCAGGAGGCCGTGACCTGACCCACCACCGACACCGGCGCCGCCACCGCGACACCGCTCATCGTCCGAGTCTGCTGCCACTGCTCGAGCGTGATGCCGCCCTTGCCGGTGAACGAGAGGTAGTTGGGCTCCACGAGGCCCCGCGTCTGCGCAAGTTGCAGATTCGTCGTGGCAGCGGGGCGCACCAGAATATCGAATGCGCCGCGTGCGTTCCGGCTGATGTCACTCGTGAGTGTGACCTGCGCGGTGGAGCCGACAGTCGCCAGCACGATCGCCACCGCACCGCACGCGGCCGCCGCGATGACGACTGGGCGAGCGAGCAGCCGCCACCATTTGCCCAACGCTAGCCGCGTTCAGCAGGGGCTGGTGTGCTTGACTGTCGTCTTTGCGGTCGCTGCCGCGACAAGAGTCGTGCCGCTCATCACATCCAACTCCTGGGTCAGCGTGTAGGTCGACGGACAGGTGTTGAAGTTCCAACTCGTGCTGTAGGAGCTTGGGACGGAATACCACCCAAACTGACCGCCGTTGCTCGGATAGAAGCGTCCAATTGATCCACCACTCCACCCACCGGACCAATAGGCGTTTCCCGCGCTCGTCGTCTGAGTGTTCGGATTGATGGATGCGCTCGCCGCAATAGCCGGCACCGCACCGCCAATCGCAAGTGCCACTCCAGCGGCCACTGCAATGAATGCTTTCCGAATCTCCATCATTTGCTCCTTAGATGCGAAATCGTTCTTCGGAGGTTCGATCCTTCGGGCGAGGCCAACCATTGACCGTGACTTTACGCTGGGTCGGCGCGTAGGGTCAAGGATTCATCGGCCGATGAGTAGGACCGGCTATTCACCCTGTGCACAACTGTTGTGACGACCTGCCTACCGCCCGCCGAGCAGGCGGCGCACGCCGAAGCGGGCGAGGGTGAGCACGATGATCAGTCCGGTCACGGCGAAGAAGCCGCCGAGGCTCACGGCGTCGCCCAGCAGCAGTTGCTCCAACCACAGCACCAGCAGTTTGCTGCCGGGCAGTACGAGGCCCAGCATCCCGATCGAGACGATGCGACGCGGCACGGTGGATGCCGCGCGGATGCGTGCCAGCAGCACCGACTTCACCGCCAGCACGGCCTCGAGCACGAGCTTCAGCAGCACGGCCGTGACCAGAGTCATCGTGAACGATTCGCTGATCACCCCTGGCAGGAACTGCACA
>CAYLMS010000289.1:0-2863 GCA_964384455.1 uncultured Microbacterium sp.
ACATCTGGCTGGTCTGGTCGACCATCACCACGAAGTCGGTGAGAGCGGGGGAGTACACCGCACCGCCCGCGGCGGGGACCATGATGATCGAGATCTGCGGGATCACACCGGAGGCGGCGGTGTTCAGGCGGAAGATCTCGCCGTACTTGCCGAGCGCCACCACGCCCTCCTGGATGCGGGCGCCGCCCGAGTCGAGCATGCCGATGCACGGCACCCCGTTGCGCATCGCGAGCTCCATGATCTTGATGATCTTCTCGCCGGCCACCTCGCCGAGCGACCCGCCGAACGTGGTGAAGTCCTGGGCGTACACGGCCACGGTGCGGCCGTGGATGGTGCCGGTGCCGGTGACCACCGAGTCGCCGTAGGGCCGGGAGCGGTCCATGCCGAACGCCGTGGTGCGGTGGCGCACGTACTCGTCGAACTCCACGAACGAGCCCGCGTCGAGCAGCAGCTCGATGCGCTCGCGCGCGGTGAGCTTGCCCTTCGCGTGCTGCTTCTCGCGCGAGGCCGACTCCGCGTCCACGACCGCTGACGTGTAGCGTGCGCGCAGGTCGGCGATCTTGCCGGCGGTGGTGGACATGTCGGGCTGATCGGTCACGCGTTCCACCCTAGCGCCGGGGTTTCGCGCGCACCCGGAGGGTTCGCACAACGCGTGCGGGCGTGTGCTGTGCAGGTGCACAGGCGTGCGTAGGGTGAGTGCATGACCGCCACGCCGCCCGGCTTCGCACGCACCGCCGCCGTCGCATCCCGCGTGGAGGTCGCGGTGCGCACCGGCTCGACCAACGCCGACCTCGTCGCCGCGGCGCTGGACGCCCCGGCCGCGTGGCCGCACCTGTCGGTGCTGCTCACGCGCGACCAGACCGCGGGCCGCGGCCGGCTCGATCGCAGCTGGCAGGCGCCGTCGGGCGCCGCGCTGGCGGTGTCGGTGCTGGTGCGGGTGCCCGCGATCCCGCCCGCCGCCCGCGGCTGGGTGCCGCTGGCGGCGGGGGCCGCGATGGCCGCGGCGGTCGGCGCGCAGCTGACCGGCACCGGGCGTGCGGCGGGGCTGAAATGGCCCAACGACGTGCTGATCGACGGCGGCAAGGTGTGCGGCATCCTGGCCGAGGCCGTGCCGGGCGACCCGCATGCCGTGGTGGTGGGTGCCGGCGTGAACACCCTGATGACGGCCGAGCAGCTGCCGGTGCCCACGGCGACCTCTTTCGCCGCGATCGGGGCGGCGGTCGACGACGACGCACTGGTCGCCGACTGGCTGGCCGGATTCGACCGGATGCTTCGCGCGCTGGGCGCCGCGGCCGGCGACGCCGAGCGCGCCGGCGTGCACGGTGAGGTCGCCGCGCTGTGCACGACACTCGGCGCCCAGGTGCGGGTGGCGCTGCCCGGCGGGGAGGTGCTCACCGGCCGCGCCGTCGCGCTCGATGCCGACGGCCGGCTCGTCGTCGACGACGGCGCGACGCGCGCCGCGGTGTCGGCGGGCGACGTGGTGCACGTGCGGCCGGCCTGAGCCGCGGCCCGCGGTTCGCTCCAGGGCGGGCGGGCATCCTGGGCGAGAATGGAACGGTGACGCAACCGGCGACGGTCTCGGGGCGGCCGGCCACGCCGCCGCCCGGCTCGGTCGCGCCCGAGCTGCTGGTGGCGAAGTTCCGCCCGCACGCCCGCCGGCTGTTCTGGTCGGCCCTGGTGCTCATCGTCGTCGCCGGCGCCACTGGGTACTTCTACGGCAATCTGCCCGCTCCGCTGCAGAACTGGATGCTGCTGGCCGCCGCAGGCTCGGTCGTGCTGCTGCTCGTGCTGCTGCCGCTGGCGGTGTGGGCCTCGCACGGCTATCAGATCACCACGCGCCGGGTGATCGCCCGCTCGGGGCTGCTGCACCGCAGCGCCCGTGAGCTCAGCCACGCCCGCGGCTACCAGATCACGCTGCGGCGCGGTCCGCTGCAGCGGCTGTGGCGGGCGGGCACGCTCAGCCTCGACGACGGGCTGGGGCGCCCGCTGCGGCTGGTGAACGTGCCCAATGTGCACCTCGTGCACGAGGTGCTGGTCGATCAGGTCGAGGTGAGCCAGATCCTCGCGCACCGCGACGCCCAGACCCCCGCACCGGGGAGCTGATCGGCCCGCACGTTTGCGAAGATGGGGGCATGAGTCTTCGGGTCGGGGTGATCGGCGGCGGGCAGCTCGCGCGCATGATGGTGGCGCCTGCGGTCGAGCTGGGCGTCGAGCTGCGGGTGCTCGCCGAGCAGGCGGGCATGTCGGCGCGGCCTGCGGTGACTGCCGTCGGCGACTATCGCGACGTCGAGACCGTGCTCGCCTTCGCCCGCGAGGTCGACGTGGTCACGTTCGACCACGAGCACGTGCCGCAGCCGGTGCTGCAGGCGCTGGTCGAGGCGGGCGTGGCGGTGCATCCAGGGCCGCACGCGCTGCTGTTCGCGCAGGACAAGCTGGCGATGCGGGCGCGCCTCGCCGAGCTCGGCGTGCCGCAGCCGGCGTGGGCGGCGGTGTCGGGGCAGGAGCAGCTGCAGGAGTTCCTCGACGCGCAGGGTGGGCGCGCCGTGCTGAAGACCCCGCGCGGCGGGTACGACGGCAAGGGGGTGCGGGTGGTGACGGCGGCGGCACAGGCCGAGGACTGGTTCGCGACGCTGGCCGAAGACGCGCACGGTGGCGCACTGCTGGTGGAGGAGCTGGTCGACTTCCGGCGCGAGCTGGCGCAGCAGGTCGCCCGCAGGCCGAGCGGCGCGCTGGCGGTGTGGCCGGTGGTGGAGACGGTGCAGCGCGAGGGGGTCTGCGCCGAGGTGCTCGCGCCGGCGCCGCACGCGGCACCCCGGCTGATCGAGGTGGCGGCGGGTATCGGGGTGGGCATCGCCGAGGGACT
>CAYLMS010000290.1:0-2863 GCA_964384455.1 uncultured Microbacterium sp.
GACTGGCCGTCGCGCAGCCACGAAATCTTGCCGACGAAGGGCGACGTGGGGTCGTTGACGACGAAGGGCATCTGGTCCCACTGCGCGTGGCCGTAGGTTTCGTAGAAGAAGCCGCGATACTCTTGCTCGGCGATCAGGCCGACGTCCGAGGAGAAGCGGGCGTCCGGCCCCTGCGGCCCGCGGGCGCCCTGCGCTCCGAGGCTGCCCTGCGCCCCCTGGCTGCCCTGCGAGCCCTGGGCGCCCGCCACCCCCTGAGCGCCCGTCGCACCCTGCGCACCCGTTGCGCCCTGGGCGCCCGCCGCACCTTGAGCCCCGGAGCCACCCTGTGCACCCTGCGCACCCGTCGAACCTTGCGCACCCGTCGAACCCTGGGCGCCCGTTGCGCCCTGGGCGCCCGTTGCGCCCTGGGCGCCGGTCAGACCCTGTGTGCCAGCGGTACCCTGCGCACCCGTCGCGCCCTGGGCGCCTTGCGCACCCGCCGACCCCTGAGCGCCCGCCGAACCCTGAGCGCCCGTCGACCCCTGAGCGCCCGCCGAACCCTGGGCGCCGGTCGAACCCTGCGCGCCCGACGAACCCTGGGCGCCTTGCGCACCCATCAGGCCTTGCGGCCCGACCGCCCCCTGCGCGCCCTGGGCGCCGGTCGAACCTTGCGCACCCGTTGCGCCCTGCGCACCAGCCGCACCTTGAGCCCCGGAACCACCCTGCGCGCCCGTCGAACCCTGCGCGCCTTGCGCACCCATCAGGCCTTGCGGCCCGACCGCCCCCTGCGCGCCGGTCGAACCTTGCGCACCCGTCGCGCCCTGCGCGCCCGCCGCACCTTGAGCCCCGGAACCACCCTGCGCGCCCGTCGAACCTTGCGCACCCGTTGCGCCCTGTAGCCCCATCAGACCCTGAGCGCCGTCCACCCCCGGTCGACCGTTCGGCCCCTGCGGTCCCGCCGTGCCCTGCGGCCCGGCGATGCCCTGCGGCCCGGCGGCGCCCTGCGCGCCACCGACACACGCGCCCCAGCCGAACGGCAGCAATCCCTGCGGGCCGAGCGGCGAAGCATCCAGCGTCGCCAGATAGGCCGGTGCGCAATTGATCAGCGGGCTCCCCGCCCACGGCGCAGGCTGCGCCATGGCGGGCGACGGCACGAGAGACGTCGTCACGACGACGGCAGCAGGAATGGCGCGCAGCCAGCCGCGCTCTGGTGACATCGCTAACCCCTCGCTCCCCAGCGATCGACGTCCTGCGATTCTGGCGGCGCGGCAGAAGCGCCTGCAAGCGGAACACCCCGAGATCAGGTCACGATTTCATGAGAAAGCGAAGGCCCGCGGACGGCGCGCACTTCGTGCGCAGGCGCCGATCAGGCGATCTGGCGGTAGGTCGCCGAGCCGAACCCCAGCACGAACCAGCCGATGATGGGCAGCAGCCAGAGCAGGAAGAACGAGAACGCGCCGCCCTTGCCGAAGCGCGCGCCCAGCCGGAACGCGACGACGATGGCGAAGATCAGGTTGACCACGGGCACCAGGTAGAGCAGCCCGAGCCACGCGGACATCCCGGCGATCTTGACGAGCACGAAGACGTTCACGATAGGGATGAGCGCGAGGATGCCAGGCCACCCGGCCTTGCTGAACACCCGCCACAGCGCGACCGCGAGCAGCACGTAGATGACGATGCCGACCACGGTGCCGGTCGTCTGGTCCGCCGAGCTGACGAGATCACTGTAGGAATTCACAGCTAGAGCATAGCGGCACGCTCGGACGCCCACTGGCTCGACGCGGTGCTGTGCGCGAGGATGAGCGCATGCCGTTCGACACCGAGATCGCCGCCTATCCCGTCACCGATCGCGCCGCCGCGCGCGCCGAAGGCCGGGCCTTGCGCCGCGCCACCGGCCGTCGCGCACTCGCGCAACTGACCGTCACCGACCGCGACCCCGTCGCCCACCTGCGCGATCAGCACACCGTTCGCCTGCCGCAGCTCGTGGGGCTTCGGCTGCAGCGGATGCTCGCCGACCCGTTCGCCTTCTACCGCGGCACCGCGGGCCTGATGGCGATGGACCATGCGGCATCGCCGCACTCCGGCATCCTGGTGGCATCCTGCGGCGATGCGCACCTCAGCAACTTCGGATTCTTCGCCTCGCCCGAGCGGCGGCTCGTCTTCGACCTGAACGACTTCGACGAGGCAGCGGTCGCGCCCTGGGAGTGGGACGTGAAGCGACTGCTCGCGAGCGCCGTCATCGGCGGGCGGCACGCCGGCTATGACGAGGATGCCGTGCAGCGGGTGTGCCTGAGCGCCTTCGGCTCATACGCGAGCACGCTGCGCTCGCTCGCTGAGCTCAGCGCGTCGGAGCGCTACTTCATGCACCTGAGCACCAGGTTCGCCCGTCGACAGCTCAGCGCGGGCGGGCGGCGCGCCCTGCGCACCGCCATCGACGCGGCCGAGAAGCGCACCGGTGCACGCGCCGTGCGACGCACGACCGAGCGAGGCGAAGACGGACATTTGCGCTTCATCGACCGGCCGCCCACGATGCAGCGGATCGCGCTGGAGGACATCGCGCCGCCCGCCACGACCACGCGTTCGATGGCCGGGATGACGACGGCGAGCCTGTTCGACGAGTACCGCGCCACCGTCGACATCGACCTCGACCTCGTGCTCGCGCAGTACGAGGTGCGCGACCTGGCGCTGCGGGTCGTCGGCGTCGGCAGCGTCGGCACGCGCTGCTTCCTGCTGCTACTGGAGGGTGCCGACGGCGACGCCCTCGTGCTGCAGGTCAAGGAGGCCGGCGCGTCGGTGCTCAACCAGTACGGCGGCATCCCGCAGACGGATGCGCTGAGCCACGGGGTAGAGGCCGGCGGCCAGGGGTACCGCGTGGTCGGACTGC
>CAYLMS010000291.1:0-2860 GCA_964384455.1 uncultured Microbacterium sp.
GTCGCGTCGCACGCCGCCGGGCTGCCCATGCAGGGCGGGCACGGCGACCTCACCGACGACAATGTCGTCACGGCCGATAGTGCGACCGGCACCCCCGACGGCGTGATCGATCTCGGCGACCTGAACCGCACGTGGCGGGTGGGCGAGCTGGCGATCACCGTGTCGTCGCTGCTGCACCACGACGGCGTGGCGGTGCCCGACGCACTGGCCGCTGTCACCGCGTACCACGGCCTGCTGCCGCTCGACGATGCGGAGCTCGAGGCGCTGTGGCCGCTGGTGGTGCTGCGCGCCGCCGTGCTGGTCGCGAGCGCCCACCACGTGCTGCGCACCGATCCGGGCAATGCGTACGCGGCCGAGAACCTCGCGCACGAGCAGGCGATCTTCGACGCCGCGACGTCGCTGCCGCTGCCCGTGGCGACAGCTCTGGTGCGCCGGGCCGCGGGCGGCACGCCCGCGGCCCTCGCCCTGCCCGCCCACGGCCCGCTGCTGAGCGGCATCGACCGGGCAGAGGTCGCCGTGCTCGACCTGTCGGCCACGAGTCCGCTGCTGCACGAGGGGCGCTGGCTCGCCGACGGGATGGAATCGGCGCTGGCCGCCGAGGCGCTGGCCGGCGGCGCGCGCCTGGTGGCGACCCGGTTCGGCGAGCCGCGGCTCACCCGCTCACGACCCGGGCAGGGCGAGCCGTGCAATGCGGTGCTGGGGGTCGAGCTCGCCGCGCAGCAGGAGGTCGAGCTGATCGCCCCGTGGGCCGGCGTGCTCACCGTCGACGCGGACGGCGCGGTCACTCTGGCCGCAGATGGCGTCCGCCTGCGGATCGCCCCCGCCGCCGCACCTTCACCGGCCGCGCCGCCGGCCGCCAACCCGGCCGTCACGCCCGATGCAGCCCCCGTCGCCCCACCCACCCGGGCACTTACTCAGGCTGAGACGCCTTCTGCAGCCCCTGAGGCCGCCGATAGCCCAACCAGCCTGAATGCGTGCCACCTTGACGGCGCTGAGGTCGAGGCCGGCCAGAGCCTCGGCAGCTTCGCCGGCACCGTGCAGGTCACGGTCGACGACGGCACCGAGTTGCCGGTCGCGGTCGCGCCCTCGCTGCTCGCGGCCTGGCGCACCGTCGCCGCTGATCCCACCGCCCTGCTGCCGATCGACGCGCAGCCGGCCGATCGCCCCGACCCCGCCGCGCTGCTCGCGCAGCGCCAGGCGCACTACGCCGAGGTGCAGGAGCACTACTTCGCCGATCCGCCGGTGATGGTGCGCGGCTGGCGCGAGCACCTGGTCGATGCCGACGGCCGGGTGTATCTCGACGCACTGAACAATGTCACCTCGATCGGCCACGCGCACCCGCGCCTGGTCGAGGCGGTGGCTGAGCAGTGGCGGCTGCTGAACACCAACTCGCGGTTCCACTATCCGGCCGTCGCACAGTTCGCCGACCGGCTGGCGGCGCTGCTGCCTGAGGGGCTCGACCAGGTGTTCCTCGTCAACAGCGGGTCGGAAGCGGTCGACCTCGCACTCCGGCTCGCGCAGGCGCACACGGGGCGCCGCGACATCCTCGCCGTGCGCGAGGCCTATCACGGCTGGACCTATCTCACCGACGCCGTGTCGACGTCGGTGGCCGACAACCCGAACGCGCTGGCCACGAGGCCCGCATGGGTGCACACGGTGGACGCGCCCAACGGCTTCCGCGGCCCGCACGCCGACGACCCGGCGCGGTATGCCGCCGACGCCGTCGCCGTCGTCGAGCGGCTCGCGGCCGCAGGCACCGCCCCAGCGGCCTTCCTGGCCGAGTCGCTGTACGGCAATGCCGGCGGCATCGCGCTGCCCGACCGGTATCTGGAAGCCGTGTACGAGGCCGTGCGCCGGCACGGCGGCGTCGCCGTGGCCGACGAGGTGCAGGTCGGCTACGGGCGGCTAGGGCATTGGCTCTGGGGCTTCGAACAGCAGGGGGTCGTGCCCGACATCGTGGCCGTCGCGAAGGCGATGGGCAACGGGCACCCGCTCGGCGCCGTGATCACCACCGCCGAGATCGCCGCCTCGTACCGCACCCAGGGCTATTTCTTCTCGTCGGCCGGCGGCAGCCCGGTGTCGTCGGCGGTCGGTGTGGCCGTGCTCGACGTGATCCGCGACGAGCAGTTGCAGCGCAACGCGGCCGAGGTGGGCGACTACCTGAAGGCGCGGCTGCAGGAGCTCGGCACGCGGCATCCGATTCTCGGCACCGTGCACGGCTCCGGCTTCTATCTCGGCCCGGAGTTCGTGCGCGACCCGGTGACCCTGGAACCGGCGACCGAAGAGACGGCGGCGATCTGCGAGCGGATGCGGCGCCTCGGCGTGATGATCCAGCCCACGGGGGATCACCAGAACGTGCTGAAGATCAAGCCGCCGATGGTGTTCACCCGCGCCAGCGCCGACCAGTTCGTCGCCGCGCTCGACCGAGTGCTCAGCACCGGCTGGTGACCGACCGGAGACGACCGATAGGTGATCGGTCGACTCGACAGCGCGTGGCGTCTCAGTGCGGCGCCGCCTGCTCGCCGAGCGGCTCGTCCTGCAGGCTCTGCAGCGCCCCGGTGAGCGTGGGGGCGCCCGCGGCGAGCCGGGTGTCGAGCGCGGCGATCACGGCATCGGCGTCGGCGAGGGCGCGCAGGCCGCGCTCAGTGGTGCGCAGGTCGCTGGCGGCGCCCGCGTGCGCGGTGGCGTCGGCGACCAGCCCGTCGACGACGAGCGAGCGCACCGCGGTGTGCGCGGTCTGCACCGTGATCTGCGAGCGGCGCGCCAGTTCGCTGAACGAAATGCCCGGGGTCGCGCGGATGTGCGCGAGCAGGCCGTAGCGACGCGTGGTGAGCCCGATGGACATGAGCAGCGCGTTCAG
>CAYLMS010000292.1:0-2840 GCA_964384455.1 uncultured Microbacterium sp.
TCTCCTCGGCGGTGGTGCGCCGGATGATGCCGGCGTTGTTGAACACGACGTCGACTCTGCCGAACGCGTCGACCGTCTCGCCCACCACTCGCTCGATGTCGGGCTCCTGCGAGACGTCGGCGCCCACGGCGATCGCCGTGCCGCCGGCGGCGCGGATCTCGTCGGCGACCGCCTGCGCAGCCTGCAGATCCAGGTCGACGACCGCCACCTGGGCGCCCTCCCGGGCGAATGCGAGGCAGGTGGCGCGGCCGATGCCGCCGGCTCCGCCGGTGACGATGGCCTTCTTGTTCTCAAGACGCATGAGCGACTCCTTCGAGCTGGGGTGCATGGACGGGGTAGTAGGCGGTGGAGCACGTGCCGGTGATCACCCGCACGTAGCCGGCGAGGGCGGCATCCATCGCAGGGGATCCGGTGTCGACCAGCAGCGGACGGCCGTGCAGGTCGATCAGCTTCTGCTCGGGTGCGACCACGATCAGCGGGTCGTCGTCGAGTGCGGCGAGCACCGCTGCCGACAGCTGCTGGTTTCCGCGCCCGAGCAGGAAGCCCTGGCCACCGACGATCGACACCACGGCCTGGGCGGGTCCGGCTTCGGCGATGCGCCGCAGTTCCGGCTCCGATGCCGCGGCGACCAGCAGGCGCCCGTCCTGCACGACGTCGACGCCGAGGGGGGATGCCGGCAGTCCCAGCTGACGTGCGATCTCGGCGGTGGTGGCGCCGGGGCCGAGCAGATAGCTGACACCGGGCCGCAGCCTGGCCACGGCGCCCGCCGCTGCCGCGCGCACCGCGGCGCGCTCGTCGGCGGGTGTGGGTGCCTTTCGCGCCTGCGTGCGGCCCGGCACATACGGCACGCGCAGCTCGCCGTACAGCGCGGTGCCGATCTCGCCCGCGCGCAGCGCCGCCTCGTCGACGTCGAGCACCTCCAGCGGCCTGGTCGGCAACGGCCGGCGCAGCCAGGCCGCAGCGATCGCGCCGGCGGCCCGCGGGCTCACCGCGAACACGGGGGAGTACATCTTCACTCCCGCCGGGATGCCGAGCGCCGACGCATCGGTGCCTGCGGCATCCATCGCCTGTGTCACGTCGCGGGCGGTGCCGTCACCGCCCGCGAACAGCAGCAGGTCGGCGCCGCCCGCCAGGATGCGGCCCACCGCCTCGGTCGTGTCGGCCGCGGTGGTGGGGTGCGCCGGCCAGGCGACGACCGCGGGCGTCAGCCCGGCGGCGCGCACGGCATCCTCCCCCATCTCGCCCGCCGCAGTGAGCACCCGGCCGCGCGGGTCGGCGGCGGCCACCGCCGCCAGCGCGTCGACCGCGCGCGCGAGCGCGCGGCCGGGCGCCGTTCCACGCGCCAGCGCGGCGCGCTGCACGTCGACGCCGTCCGACCCGCCGAGCCCAGCGGGCCCGCCGAGTCCGGCGGCGGGGTTCACCACCAGGCCGAGCATGTCAGTGGCTCTCGGGCTGCTCGCCGAAGTACTTGCGCCGGTAGGCGCGCCACGTGATCGCCCACCGCGCGGGGTCGTCGAGATCGTCATGGTGGGTGTGGTGCACGGTCTGCCGGTGCGGCGCGGTGCGCACCGTCTCGGGCTCCTCGCGCGCTTCGCGTGCCACCTCGGCGAGCGCGGCCACGTATTCGTCGATCTCGGCCATGGAGTACGACTCGGTGGGCTCCAGCGTGAACGGCTGCGGCACGACGAACGGGTGGTGGCTGGTCCAGTAGTGCATGCCGAAGTCCGACAGCCGGATGCCGATCTCCTCGCTGGTGATCCCGGTCTGCTCGTAGAGCTCCTGCCACGAGTAGCGCACCTGCTCGATGCGCCGACGGCCGACCGCATACGGCGCGGACGCGCCCGGGATGTCGGTCACGCGCCGCAGCAGATAGTTGTTGTTCAGCACGGCGATCTCGGCTACGGCGCGCAGACCTTCCGCGCCGAGCGCCATGATCCACGAGTAGGCCCGCACGATGTTCGGGATCACGCCGTGGAACGGCGCGACCGCCCCGATGGACGGCGCGTCCGGCTCGGCCACCGCGAACGCGTCGCCCTGCCTGACGATCCGCGGCCCCGGCAGGAACGGCGCGAGCGCCGCGCTGACCGCGTTCGCCCCCGCGCCCGGCCCGCCGCACGCGTGCGGCGTGGAGAACGTCTTGTGCAGGTTGAAGTGGCACACGTCGAAGCCCGCGTCTCGTGCGCGAGTGATGCCGAGGATGCCGTTGGCGTTGGCCTGATCGTACGAGGCGAGCGCGCCGACCGCGTGCGCGGCATCCACCCACTGCTTGATCGCCGGGTTGTAGATGCCGGTGTCCTCGGGGTTGGTCACCATGATCGCCGCGGTGCGCGGCGACAGCGCCGCCTGCAGTGCAGCCAGATCGGGATAGCCGTCGGCGTCGGGGTAGATCGTGATCACGTCGTAGCCGGCGGCCTTCGCCGCTGCGGCGTTGGACGGATGGCTGAAGATCGTGGTGATCACCTCGCGGCGCTGCGCGTCCTCGCCGCGCGCCTCGTGGTACGCGCGGATCATCGCGATGTTCGCCCAGATCGCCGCAGAGCCGCCCTGCGTGTGCAGCGACACCGCGTCCATACCCGAGATCTCGGCGATCATCCGCTCGAGCTCCCAGGCGATCTGCAGCACGCCCTGCGCGTCGGCGGGATCCTGCAGCGGATGCATGGCCGTGAGCTGCGTCACGCCGATCAGCTGGTCGTTGATCTTCGGCGAATACTTCATCGTGCAGGTGCCGAAGAGACTGATATTCACCATGCCCTGCGTTTCCTGCGACAGATGCAGGTAATGGCGCTGCACTTCAGGCTCGGTCATCTCGGGGAGCTTCGGCAAAGTCGCGCGTGCGAGTT
>CAYLMS010000293.1:0-2829 GCA_964384455.1 uncultured Microbacterium sp.
GTCGAGGATCGGGCCGAGCTTCTGCCGCTGGTAGGGGTTCGCCGTCTGGCCGAAGACCTCGTCCCTGAGGGCCTTCAACTGCGCGGTCGTCGCATCGGCGCCCTTGACGGCATCGGCGCCATTCCGGTTGTAGTAGGCGTCGGGTCCGGTCTTCAGGATCGCGCGGGAGCCGTCGAGGAACTGATTGGTGAGATCCTGCACGCGGCTATCGTTGGCCTCCTGCGCGTGGCGCTGGTAGATCGCGAACAGCGAATCGCTCGCCTGGCCGAGCTGCTGGCCGGCGACCTGCAGGTCGCGCGCCCGGTTGCCGCCGAACAGGTTGATATCGCCTGCCGCCGGCACGTCGAGCTGCGCATTGGGCAGCGGCTGCGGCGAGACCTCGCCGATCGGATACGAACGAACGATCGGCATTCACCGCTCCTTGGTGCGAAGGATTGACCCGTGATAGCGTCTCATCATGGGGAGGAGATCGCGTTGAAAAGACTGGCTTTGATGGCGGTGTTGGTGCTGGCGGGGTGCACTTCGTCGCAAAGCAGCGCCGACCGCGCTATGGCGCGCTACAAAGGGCAATCCATAGAAGCGGTGACCGCCCGCTGGGGCGCACCGGTTCGTTCTGCGCCCAACGAGTACGGCACCATCTTCACGTGGAATGGCACTAAGCAACTCATCACTACTCAGGATGTCAGAACGGTGGGCACGATCGGCAATCAACCATTTACAGCCACATCCTCCGTACCCAGCGAAATCACTCTGTCCTGCACGATGTACGTGCAGACTGACCAACGAGGGCGCGTCATCGGATTTGAGGGAGATGGAGCGAACGGCGCATGCGCAAGCATGTTCGACCGATTGAATTGACGAATTCATTGTCGGTAGCCCTTTCCCTCTAGCCACCGGTCTTGCTACCCACTTTGCCGCTCCTAGGGTTGCTTGGATCGGTTTGATTGAACCTGTCCCACTTCTCCGCGAGCGAGCTTGCATTCGACAACAGTGAGGCGCCGGCGCCGAGGTAGCTCGGCTCGTAGCTCTCGCGCAGGGCGGCATCGGCGCCGTAGCCCGCACCCTGCACCTGGAAGCCCCACGCCTCGCGCGCGGCGTTGTTGCGGAGCGTGAGCGCGTCCTGCTCGCCGGCGCGCGCGGTGTCGCCCAGGATGTCGGTCGGGCTACCCTCCAGGTCGGTGCCCTGCGCGGCGAGCGCGGCCTGCTGCGTGCCGATGCGTTGCGCCGTAAGATCGCGCTGCTTCTGCTCGGCGACCTGGCCGCGCTGGAGCGCATCGGCGGCCTGCTGCTCGGCGATCTGCTGGCGCTGGCGGCTGAGCTGCGCGAGGTAGCCCTGCTGGGCGCCCGCGGCGGCCTGGCTGTCCACCTGGCCCTTGAACGACAGGCCGGTGCCGATGGCGCCCAGCGCGATGGAAGCGGCGGCGGCGTATCCCGACATGTCTATTCTCCCGTGGCCGTGACGTGGTTCGCCGCGTGGCGCGAGCCGAGCCGCTCGGGCTCGTCCGTGAACTCCTGCTCGGCTTCCTCGACGCTCGTTGCCTGCGTGGGAAACAGCATCGTGAGCAGCGTGTCGGCGTGGGCGTAGACTGCCTGCTTGCGGCCGGCGCTCGCGGGCACGACCGCATAGCCCTTCAGCTCCACGTCATCGTCGCCGATGAACAGCGTCGCGTGCCCGCTCACGATCAGCAGCGTGGGGATCCGGATGAACACGCCGGTCGCCAGCACGCCCACCGGTACGCAGATCGTGCGGGCATACATCCCCGCATGCAGCACGTGGCGCGTCGCGATCGGCACCTGCGGCAGCGCCAGCAGCCGCTCCTCCAGCGCGCGCACCGCGCGGATCGCCTCGGCGCCCATCGCCGGGATGACCGGACGGGTGGCAATCAGGTCACGCATCTCTCGTCTCCTTGAAGAACACACGGTTGGTCTCGGCATAGCCGCGGCGCGGCAGCACCTGCGCCAGCGCCCCGCCGCTCGGCGCGCTGACCAGCAGGCCGGGACAGCCCAGCGCGCGCGCCTTGTCCTCGGCGGCGCGCAGCAGCCGCAGGCCCGCGCCGGTGTGACGATGGGCGCGGGCGACGAAGAAGCTCTCGGTCAGCGCGACCGGACCGGCATAGCGTGGCAGCTTCGCCACCAGCACGGCGACGAAACCGGCCAGCTCGCCATCGACCGACGCGGCGAAGCCGTGCAGCAGGCCGGCCGCCTCGAGCGCGCGGTAGGCGTTCCAGTCCGGCGCCGGCGGCGGCATGCCGTCGATCAGCGATTCGCGCTCGTACTCGGCGGCGAGGTCCGCAAAGGTGGCGGCCGCCATCAGGTCGGCCAGCGGACAGGCTTCGACGGTCAGCATCACCGCGCCCTCATCTCGAACGGAATGAACGGCAGCCCGCGCACGCCCATCGGCACCGGCTGCCCCATCGTGAACCCGAGCCACCTCAGCCACCTGATCGACACCGCGTTGCGCGCGTCGACCACGTTGCGCAGCACCGGGAACGCCCGCAGCATCTCGCGCACATACGCCCGGTTGCGGCGCAGGAACGGCCGGCCGTAGCGGCTCACCGCGTCCGAGCCGAGCAGCCACGGCATGCCGGTCACGCCGGCCAGTGACAGCGGCACCACCCCGAACAGGCAGACCGGCACGCCGTCGGCGACGCCGGCCCAGGCCGCGGCCGAGCGCTCCACGCTCTCGGCCAGCACCGCGCCCGGGTCGCGCCCGGTCAGCGCGTCGATCTCCGCGCGGTCGGCGGCGCGCAGCACCAGCGCCCGCGCGTCGTCGGGCGTCGCGGGCCGGATCTCAACTGCCGGCGGTGACATCGGGCGTGACCCCCGTGA
>CAYLMS010000294.1:0-2811 GCA_964384455.1 uncultured Microbacterium sp.
GAGTGCTGGTGCGTGGCGTGCTGCCGTTCGGCGACGACGAAAGCGCCGTCTGGACCGCACTGGCGGTCGACCTCGTGTTCCTCGGCGCGCTCGGCTGGTTCGTGGTCGCGCAGTGGACACCGCGGGTGTGGCCGCGGGTCGCGAGCGCGCTGATCACCGCAGCATTCGGGGTCGTCATCATGGCGCTGAAGGCGCTCCTGCACCACTGAGCGCGGCTCCCAGAGCGGCTCAGCGCTCGGCGGCCGCGACGAGCGCCGCTGCGGTCTGCGGCGAGAGCCCCGGCATCGGCTCCAGCGGCACGGCGAGTGCCTGGAACGTGCGGCTGAGCATGTTGCGCATCCCCGCGGCCAGCGTGATGTCCACGATCTGCCGGTCGCTGTAACCCGCGTCGCGCAGTGACTGCGTGTCGGCGTCGGTCATCGACCTCGCATCGGTCGACATCCGCCTGGCATAGTCCACCACGGCGATCTCGGCGTCGCTCAGCTGGGCATCCCGGTGGTCTGCCGCGAATCGGCCGAGCTGATCGTCGCTCAGCACACCGGCATCGAGGCTGCGCCGGCCGTGCGCGAGCAGGCAGTGGCCGGAGCCGAGCGCACCGGCCGCACCGAGCGTGGCCAACTCGAACACGCGCAGGCCGATTGACGGCAGCAGCGCGCGCACCAGTGCCATGGTCGCGGCGTACGCCTCGGGATTGACGGCCATCGCCCTGGTGTGCGCGAACACCGTGCCGTAGCGGCGCAGGTCGTCGTCGAGCATCCGCGCCGCATCACCGGTCGCAGACCCCGGTTCGGGTGTGTCGATGATCATCATTGCCCCCTCGCGCGCGGTAGCGCGCCGCGCGTGCCTCAGAGTACGCCTTCGGGTTTGCGGATGAGGAACGCACCGAGCACCGTCGGCACGCACAGCAGTGCCGCGAGCAGGAACGCCGTGCGCGCGCCGGCGGCCTGGGCGGCGGCCACCGACGCGCCGGCATCGTGCGCCGCCGCAGCGACTGCCGACATCACCGCGATCAGCAGCGCGATCCCCGCGGCACCGGCCACCTGCTGCACGGTGCCGATCACGGCGGAACCATGCGAATAGAACTTCGGCGTGAGCGCGCCGAGCGATGCGGTGAACAGCGGGGTGAACGACAGCGTGAGGCCCATCGCCAGGGTCGTGTGGATCGCGACGATCAGCCACAGCGGGGTGTCCACGCCGACGAGCGAGTAGCACCACAACATCGTGGTCGCCACGATCGCGCCAGGAACGAGCAGCACCCGCGGCCCCCGCGCGTCGTAGACCCGACCGATCAGCGGTGCCAGCGCACCCATCGCGACGGCGCCCGGTAGCACCACCAGTCCGCTCTCGGCGGCATTCAGACCGAGGGCGTGCTGCAGCAGCAGCGGCACCACCGTGGTCGCACCGAAGAATCCGGCCGACAGCAGCGCCATCTGCAGGATCGACAGGGTAAAATCGCGCGAGCGGAACACCCGCAGATCGAGCAGCGCGTCGTCGACGCGCTGCAGCCGCACCTGGCGCCACACGAACAGCGCCAGCGCCACCAGCCCGACCGCGAACGAGCCGATCATGATCCCGGTCGAGACGGCGGCGGCTGCTCCGCCCGCCTGAACGGCGATGCCCACGCGGCTCAGCCCGAACACGAGCCCGCCGAATCCGAACGCCGAGAGCACCACCGACACCACGTCGACCGGGGCGTCGCGGGTCTCGCCGACCGGCCGCATCCAGCGCGCCCCGACCGCGAGCATCACCAGAGCGAACGGCAGCACCAGCGCGAACACCCAGCGCCAGCCGAGCGAATCGAGAACCAGGCCCGACAGGGTCGGGCCGGCGGCCGGGGCGAGCGAGATCACCAGCGACACGCGGCCCATCATTCGACCGCGGATCGCCGGCGGCACCAGCGTGAGCAGCGTCGTCATCAGCAGCGGCATCATGATCGCCGTGCCCGAGGCCTGCACCACGCGCGCGACCACCAGCATCCAGAATCCCGGCGCGACCGCCGCCAGCAGCGTGCCCGCCGAGAACAGCGTCATCGCCGCGATGTACACGGCACGCGTTGCGAAGCGCTGCAACAGGAATCCGGTGACCGGGATGACGACCGCCATCGTCAACATGAACGCCGTCGTGATCCACTGCGCGTCGACGGCGGTGATCCTCAGGTCATCGATCAGGCGGGGGATCGCGACACCCATCGTGGTCTCGTTGAGGATGGTGACGAACGCCGCCCCCAGCAGCAACCAGATCACCCGAGCGTCCTGCGGGGGAAGCAGCGGGGCGCGCCGCGCCGTGTCGTCGATGTCCGGGACGGACGCAGGCACAGGCGACTCCTCGAGGCTGCCGGCGCGACCGGCGTGGGGGTGGACGGGAACCATAACCGGCGGTGCCGACATCGCATTCCCGCCCGCAGGCGACGATTACGCTGGCGTTGTGAGCATGGGCATGCGCGGGGGCGGGCGAGGTGGCGGCCCGGTCGACGCCAAGACGCAACGCGCGCTCAACGCCGCCGCGCCGCAGGTGCCCGAGCTGGGCCGGCGCGTGTTCGCGCTGTTCCGGCCCTACCGCGGGCGCCTCGCCGCGACCGCGGCGCTGGTCGTGGTCAGCGCTGCGCTCGGGGTGATCCCCGCCCTAGTGGTGCAACGCATCTTCGACGACGCGCTCTTCCCCGCCTCCGGCGGTGTCGACGTGCCGCTGCTGGCCATCGTGGCACTGCTGGCGCCGCGCGCCGCCGACGCCGCCGGGGCGACGCCGGTGTGGCTCGCCATCCTCATCGCCATCGGCTGCGTCGCGGCGCTCAACCTCATCGGGCGGTGGGTG
>CAYLMS010000295.1:0-2810 GCA_964384455.1 uncultured Microbacterium sp.
GTCGAGCAGCAGCAGATCGGGCTTCTGCAGCAGCAGTCGGCACAGCGCCACGCGCCGCTTCTCGCCGCCGGACAGGTTCGACACCAGTGCGTCCGAGGGCGGCGTGCGCAGCGCATCCATCGCCTGCTCCAGCTGCGCGTCGAGATCCCACGCGTCGGCGTGGTCGATGTCTTCCTGCAGCACCCCCATCTCGGCCAGCAGCGCATCGAAGTCGGCGTCGGGATCGGCCATCTGCGCCGAGATCTCGTTGAAGCGGTCGACCTTCGCCTTGATCGCGCCGACGCCCTCCTGCACGTTCTCGAGCACGGTCTTGGTCTCGTCGAGCTCCGGCTCCTGCATCAGGATGCCGACGCTGAAGCCCGGCGTGAGCTTGGCCTCCCCGTTCGAGGGCACGTCGAGCCCTGCCATGATCTTCAGGATCGTGGACTTGCCCGCGCCGTTCGGACCGACCACACCGATCTTCGCGCCAGGCAGGAACGCCATCGTCACGTCGTCGAGGATCAGCTTGTCGCCCACCGCTTTGCGGGCACGGACCATCTGATAGATGTACTCAGCCATAGACAGACCAGTCTAGGCTTTGTCGGCCAGCGCGCCTGCGGGCGGGCCTGCATTCCCGCGGCGGCTACCAGTCGATCGGGCGCGTCGTGCCTACCAGGCAGGTGCCGCCGGCGAGCGGCAGCACGGCGGTCACCGGGCTGCCGATCGCGGGTCCGACCTGGCCGACCAGGCATTCGCCTCGCCAGCGCACTGAGAACTCGATGCTCTCGGCGGGACGGCCGATGGTCGACACATCGTCGGTGACCTGCATGTCGGCCTTCGCGAAGCCCGCGGCGACCAGAGCGTCGATGTAGGCCCGCCCCTTCACCCGGTCGGGCCCGGCCCACACCCGCGCGGTGACCGCGGCGAACAGCGGCAGGTTGTCGGTCGCGGTGCCGTCGGGGTGCAGCGAAGCGCTCGGCGACGGCGACGGCGCAGCCGTGTGCGTCGCCGGGGTGGTGCCGCTCGGCGCGGGACGATCCGGCGCACTGCACCCGGCGAGCAGGGCCGCGCCCAGCAGCGTCACCCCCAGTGCCGCCGCGCACCGCGTGGAAGGCGGGCGCAGCGGCGAAGGCACGGGCCGAGTCTACGTGTCGGGCCCGTCAGAACGGTGCGTCCGCCGCTCCCGCGAGCACTGCCTCCCCCGCAGGCGCCGGCTCGTCCACGAGCGGCGTCGCCCAGCCCTCCGGCACCTGTGTCGGCGCCTGCTCGCCAGTGCTCCACGCGTCCCCATCGTGCGACGCCGCGGCGTCTGCCGGGTCGGCGTGGTCGGCCGGCTCCTGGTCGGCCGCACCGGCTGACCGGGTGAAGCTCGTGGTGCCCCACAGCAGGTCATGCCCGATCGCGTCGGCGTCGATCTCGGCGGTGGTGCCGCGCTTGGCGGGCGTCTCCCAGTCGCGCAGGCGTAGCCGCCCCGTCACGACCACGCGTTCGCCGCGGTGCAGCGACTTGATCGCGTTGTCGGCGAGCCGGCGGAAGGCCGATACGGAGTACCAGTTGGTGCCGGCATCCACCCAGCTCTGCGACTGCCGGTCGAATCGCCGCTGGCTGCTGGCCACGCGGAAGTTCACCACCGCGACTCCGTTGCCGGTGTACTTGAGCTCGGGCACCGTGGCGATGTTGCCCGTGATCGTGATCGTGTCGGTCATCTCGATTCCTCTCCTCGGCCGGGCGCGCCCGGCGGTCGGCCGGGTCGTCTCCCGGATGCTGCAGGCCCCCGCGGGCCCGAGCAGCACCATCGTGCGACCCCACGACGATCGGCGGCGTCGCATCCGCCCGAGTGTGGACAGGATGCCCGCCCGCCGGGGCTGTGCAGGAGAGTCAGGCCAGATATTCCGCGAATCGGGCGCGCACCTTGTTCACCTTCGGCACGGCCACGGCGAGGCAGTATCCCTGGCCGGGGTTCTTCGCGAAGAAGTCCTGGTGGTAGTCCTCGGCCGGATAGAACGGGCCCAGCGGCTCGATCGTGGTGACCACCCCGCCGTCCCACCACTCTCCCGCACGGTCGCGCGCCGCCTCGAACGCCAGGCGCTGGCCCTCGTCGGCGTAGAACATCGCGCTGCGGTACTGCGTGCCCACGTCGTTGCCCTGGCGGTCGAGCTGCCGGGGGTCGTGCATCGTGAAGTAGGCGTCGAGGATCACCTCGGCCGGCACGAGCGCGTCGTCGAAGGTGACCGCCACCGCCTCGGCGTGCCCCGTGGTGCCGGTGCAGACGCGCTCGTAGTCGGGGGCGGCGACGGTGCCGCCCGTGTACCCCGACACGACGGAGCGCACGCCCCGCAGGGCTCGGTAGGCGGCGTCCAGGCACCAGAAGCAGCCTCCGGCGAGCACGAAGGTGGGCATGTCGGCTCCTTCCGGACGTCGTCAGGGCGACGGCATCCCTCTCCACGCTAACCCGCCTACGCCGCGTGCGCACCAGCGCCGGGGCGGATGTCGGAGGTCGCACCTATCTTCGAATCAAGACGAAAGGAGCGGCCATGACCACGAGTCCGCACCCCGACCTGCTGGCACCGATCTGCTTCGCGACCCCCGCTCTGCCCTCCCTCCCCGAGGTGCGCCTGGTGCGCGCATCAGACGACCTTTGGCGCGTGCTGCAGGAGCAGGGCCACGTGATCGGCCACCTGCAGATCGTGACGCACCCGCTGGGACTGCGCTACCGCGCCTGCCGATTCCACCGCCCTACGGCCCGACTGCGCGCCCTCGGCGACTTCTGGTCGGCCGAAGACGCGGTGCGGTGCCTGCGCGCGGCATGACCCCTCGCGCCGGAGCAGGCG
>CAYLMS010000296.1:0-2794 GCA_964384455.1 uncultured Microbacterium sp.
GGCACGTAGCCGGCGGAGGCGCCGCCGAGCGCCTTGCCGAACGTGCCGGTGGTGATGTCCACGCGGCCCTCGACGCCGCAGTGCTCGGGAGTGCCCCGGCCGTGCTCGCCGACGAAGCCGACGGCGTGCGAGTCGTCGACGAACACGAGCGCGTCGTATCGGTCGGCGAGCTCGCAGATGTCGCCGAGCGGTGCGAGGTAGCCATCCATCGAGAACACGCCGTCGGTGACGATCATCCGCCGCCGCGCCGCGGACGACTCCATCAGCCTGTCCTCCAGGTCGGCCATATCGCAGTTCGCGTAGCGCAGCCGGCGCGCCTTCGACAGCCGCACGCCGTCGATGATCGACGCGTGGTTGAGCGCATCCGAGATGATCGCGTCGTCGGGGCCGAACAGCGCCTCGAACACCCCGCCGTTCGCGTCGAAGCAGGAGGAGAACAGGATGGCGTCGTCGTAGCCGAGGAATCCGGCCAGCCGTTGCTCGAGCGCCAGGTGCTGACGCTGCGTGCCGCAGATGAACCGCACGCTGGCCATGCCGTAGCCCCACTCGTCGAGCCCGCGGTGCGCGGCGGCAACGACCTCCGGGTGGTCGGCGAGCCCCAGGTAGTTGTTCGCGCAGAAGTTCAGCACCTCGCGGCCGTCGACCGCCACCCGGGCGGCCTGCGGGCCGTCGATTCCGAGCTCGCGCTTGGTCAGCCCCGCGTGCTCGATCTGGTCGAGCTCGTCGCGCAGCTGCTGCCGCATCGTGTCGAACATGTCACAGCTCCGTCCAGTCGAGGATGACTTTGCCCACGGCGCCGGAGGCCGCGGCATCGAACGCCTCCTGCCACCGCCTGGCCGGGTAGCGGGTGGAGATGGTCGACGCGATCCGCTCGCGCAGCACGGGGCTGGTGCGCAGCATCGCGCTCATCGAATACCACGTCTCGAACATCTCGCGGCCGTACACGCCCCGCAGGGTGAGCATGTGCGTGACGACCTTCGACCAGTCCACCGCGAACGCGGCGCTCGGCAGCCCGAGCAGCGCGATGCGCCCGCCATGGGTCATGTTGTCGATCATCGACGACAGCGCGGCGGGTGCCCCGCTCATCTCCAGGCCGACGTCGAAGCCCTCGCGCATGCCGAGCCGGGACTGCGCCTGCGCGATCTGATCGCGCGACACGTCGACGACGGCATCCGCCCCCATCCGCAGCGCCATCTCGAGCCGAGGCGCACTCACGTCGGTCGCCACGATGTAGCGGGCGCCGACATGGCGGGCGACGGCGATGGCCATCAGACCGATCGGCCCGCAGCCGGTCACCAGCACGTCCTCGCCGACCACCGAGTACATCAGCGCGGTGTGCACGGCGTTGCCGAACGGGTCGAACAACGCCGCGACATCCGGATCGATGCCGTCGTGGTGCACCCACACGTTCTGGCCGGGGATGACCACGTACTCGGCGAACGCGCCGTCGCGGTTCACGCCCACGCCCTGCGTGCGGATGCACATCTGCCGCCTGCCCGCCCGGCAGTTGCGGCACATGCCGCAGACGATATGCCCCTCGCCCGACACCAGGTCGCCGACGGCGACGTCGTGCACCAGTTCGCCGACCGCCGCCACCTCGCCGCAGAACTCGTGCCCTGGGATCATCGGCGGGCGGAGGGTGGCGGCCGCCCACTCGTCCCAGCGGGCGATGTGCAGATCGGTGCCGCACAGGCCGGTGCGCAGCACCCGGATCTTCACGTCGCCGGGCCCCATCGCCGGTTCGGGGCGCTCTGTCCACTCGAACCCCGGGGCGGCGGACGCCTTGACGAGGGCCCTCATCGCGCGCCTGCGCGCCGAGACGTGGGGCAGACTGTGGGAGGCTTCCTCGTGGCCACGCGCTCAGCGTACGCCTCGGATCGAGCCGGCGTCCCGATCGGGGCGGGCTACAGCGACAGGAAGGCGGCAGCACATGCCGGTGGCGGGCGCGGGCGAGGTGGTGCGTTGCGCCTGGGCGGGAGGCGACCCCGAGTATCGGCGCTATCACGACGAGGAGTGGGGGGTGCCGCTGCACGGCGACCGCGCGCTGTTCGAGAAGCTCAGTCTGGAGGGCTTTCAGGCGGGCCTGAGCTGGATCACGATCCTGCGCAAGCGCCCCCGCTTCCGCGAGGCGTTCGCCGGTTTCGAGCCGCACGCGGTGGCGCGCTTCGGCGACGACGACGTGCAGCGGTTGATGGCGGATGCCGGCATCGTGCGCAATCGGGCGAAGATCGAGGCGACCATCGCCAACGCTCGGATCGTCACCGGGCTGGCCGCAGGCGAGCTGGACGCGTTGCTGTGGTCGTTCGCCCCGGCCGCGCATCGCCGCCCGCGCACTTGGGCGGACGTACCTGCCGTGACGAAGGAGTCGGAGGCGGCGAGCCGTGCGCTGCGCGCGCTCGGATTCCGCTTCGTCGGTCCCACCACGCTGTACGCGCTCATGCAGGCGACGGGCATGGTCGACGACCACGTGGCGGGGTGCTGGCGGGCCGCCGCTCCGGTGCCCGGGCAGTACGGCTGACGCGTCGGGCGGCGTTCAGCGGCCGGTGTCGAACAGGTGGTGCCCGGAGTGGTCGAGCACCTTGACCATGATCCCCTGGGTGCGCAGCGCGGCGACGGTGCGGGTCTCCTCGTCGAGGCTGCGACCGAGTGCGTGCACACCGGCCACGACGACCACGTCGCCACGGTGCAACGTGCCGAATAGGCGCACGAGCCGTTCCTCCCACGACTCCAGCGTCTCGGGCGCCGGGTGGCGGAAGCCCTCGATCGGTACGCCGAACCGGGTCAGCGCTTCGCG
>CAYLMS010000297.1:0-2770 GCA_964384455.1 uncultured Microbacterium sp.
CCCACAGCCCGCGCCGGAACATCGACCAGCGCGACTCCGCGGGCCCCGGCGCGACGCCGGCCGCCGCGGCATCCGGGTTCTCGTCGACGACCGGGGCGCTCGCTGCGTTCTTGCGCGGCGGCAGCAGCTGACGGATGCCGAGATAGACGAGGTACGCGGCACCCGCGTAGCGGATCGTCTCGAACAGCACCGGCGACGAGGCGACCAGCACACCCACCCCCGCCGCGACGACGACGATGTGCACCACGAGCGCCGCCTGCTGGCCGAGGATGCCCCAGATCGAGCGGCGCAATCCGTAGGCGAGCGAGTTGCCCATGGTGTTGATCGCGCCGGCGCCCGGGGTGAGGCTGATGATCAGGCAGGCCGCCAGCAGCGTCAGCCAGAGCGGGAACGGCACGCGATCACTCGCCCGGGCCGGAGTCGGCCGCCGGCAGCGGCCACAGCTGGTCGAGCAGCTGCGCCACCCAGGCGATCAGGTCGGCGTCGCCGAGCGGCACGCCGTCGACCGACGGCAGCGGCACGACCAGCGCCTCGCCGCCGGCCAGCAGCTTGGCCTTGGGGTGCAGCCGCTGCAGCCGCACCCGCAACGAGTCGGGCAGCTGTGCGGGCGCCACCCGCAGATTGGGCCCCATCGCCACCACATCGCTGAGGCCGGCCCGTGCGGCCCGGCGGCGCAGCCTGGCCACCGCGAACAGCCCCGCCACGTCGGCGGGCGCCTCGCCGTAGCGGTCGCGCAGCTCGTCGCGCACGAGGTCGATCGCGTCGTCGGACGCCGTCGCCGCCGCAGCAGCCGACAGCTTCTGGTAGGCCTCCAGCCGCAGCCGCTCGCTGTCGATGTACGACTCGGGGATGCGCGAGCGCACCGGCAGCTCGAGCCGCAGCTCGGCCGGGCCCTCGACCTCGTCGCCGCGGAACGCGGCGACAGCCTCGCCGATCATGCGCAGGTACAGGTCGAAGCCCACCCCGGCGATGTGCCCGGCCTGCTCCGCCCCCAGCAGGTTGCCGGCCCCCCGGATCTCGAGATCCTTCAGTGCCACCTGCATGCCCGAACCGAGGTCGTTGTTCACCGCGATGGTCTCCAGCCGGTCGGCCGCGGTCTCGCTCAACGGCTTGTGCTCGTCGTACAGGAAATACGCGTACGCCCGTTCGCGGCCGCGACCCACCCGGCCGCGCAGCTGATGCAGCTGGGAGAGGCCGTACCGGTCGGCGCGGTCGATGATGATCGTGTTCGCGTTCGAGATGTCGAGCCCGGTCTCGATGATCGTGGTGGACACCAGCACGTCGGCGCGCCGCTCCCAGAAGTCGTCGACCACCAGTTCGAGCTGATGCTCGCCCATCTGCCCGTGCGCGACGCCGATGCGCGCCTCCGGCACCAGCTCCGCCAGCTGCGCGGCCACCTTCTGGATGGACTGCACCCGGTTGTGCACGTAGAACACCTGGCCCTCGCGCAGCAGCTCGCGCCGGATCGCCGCCGCGATCTGCTTGTCGTTGCGTGCACCCACGAAGGTGAGGATCGGATGCCGGTCCTCCGGCGGCGTCTGCAGCGTGGACATCTCGCGGATGCCGGTGACCGCCATCTCCAGGGTGCGCGGGATCGGCGTGGCGCTCATGGCGAGGATGTCGACGCCGACCTTGAGCTTCTTCAACTGGTCCTTGTGCTCGACGCCGAAACGCTGCTCCTCGTCGATGATGAGCAGGCCGAGATCGCGGAACGCCACCTTCTCGGTGAGGATGCGGTGGGTGCCGATCACGAGGTCGACGGTGCCGTCGGCCAGGCCGGCCAGCGTGTCGCGGACCTCGGCATCCGTCTGGAACCGCGACAGCGCCCGCACCTTCACCGGGAAGCCCGCGAAGCGCTCCCCGAAGGTCTCGGTGTGCTGCTTGACCAGCAGGGTGGTCGGCACGAGCATCGCCACCTGCTTGCCGTCCTGGATCGCCTTGAACGCGGCACGCACCGCCACCTCGGTCTTGCCGAAGCCGACATCGCCCGACAGCAGCCGGTCCATCGGGATCGGCCGTTCCATGTCGGCCTTGATCTCGTCGACGGTCTGCAGCTGATCGGCGGTCTCGGCGAACGGGAACGCCTCCTCCAGCTCGCGCTGCCACGGCGTGTCGGGTCCGAACGCATGCCCCTTCGACGACATCCGCGCCGAGTACAGCTTGACCAGCTCGACGGCGATGTCGCGCACGGCCTTGCGCGCCTTGCCCTTGGCGGCCGCCCAGTCGCTGCCGCCCATCTTCGACAGCGCGGGCGCCTCGCCGCCGACGTAGCGCGACAGCAGGTCGAGCTGGTCGGTGGGCACGTACAGCTTGTCGCCGGGATGCCCGCGCCGGCTGGGTGCGTATTCGAGCACGAGGTACTCGCGCACGGTCTTGACCGGATGCCGCCCGCCGCTGGATACCTCGCGCTGGGTGAGCTCGACGAACCGGCCGATGCCGTGCGTGGCGTGCACCACCACGTCGCCGGCCTTCAGCTGCAGCGGGTCGACCACGTTGCGCCGGCGCGAGGCGAGCTTGCGCACCACCTGGGAGTCGCCGGCGATCGTGCGGCCGTAGAACTCCGACTCGGTGAGCACGGCCAATCGCGCCTGCGGCGCCTCGAAGCCGTGCTCCAGCGGGCACACCACCACGTGTGCGACCCCCGGCTCGGGCGCCTGCGGCACGCTGTCGACGCGGCGGGCCGCGCTGCCGCGCTCCGCGAGCCCCTCCACGGCGCGGTCGGCCCGCCCCGCTCCCGACGCGGCCCCGACGACCGCCCCGCCGTCGGCGA
>CAYLMS010000298.1:0-2749 GCA_964384455.1 uncultured Microbacterium sp.
CCAGGTCGTTCGTCAACATCATCGCCACACCCAAGGGCGGCACGCACCAGCAGGGCTTCGACCAGTCGCTGCTGAAGGTGCTGCGCGCCCAGGTGGAGCAGAACGCGCGTCGACTGAAGGTCGGCCAGGACAAGCTCGAGAAGGATGATGTGCTGGCCGGGCTGACCGCCGTGCTCACGGTGAGGCTGCCCGAGCCGCAGTTCGAAGGACAGACCAAGGAGGTGCTGGGCACCCCCGCCGTGCGCCAGATCGTGTCGTCGGTGATCGCGCGGGAGCTCGGCGCCCGCTTCGCCTCGACCAAGCGCGACGACAAGGCGCAGACCGCCCTGCTGCTCGACAAGATCGTCTCCGAGATGAAGGCGCGCATCTCCGCGCGAACCCACAAGGAGACGCAGCGGCGCAAGAACGCGCTCGAGTCTTCGTCGCTGCCCGCCAAGCTCGTCGACTGCCGATCCAACGACGTGGCCGATTCGGAGCTGTTCATCGTGGAGGGCGACTCGGCGCTCGGCACCGCGAAGCTCGCCCGCGACAGCGAGCACCAGGCGCTGCTGCCGATCCGCGGCAAGATCCTCAATGTGCAGAAGGCCTCGGTCAGCGACATGCTGGGCAACGCCGAGTGCGCGTCCATCATCCAGGTGATCGGCGCAGGCTCGGGCCGCAGTTTCGATCTCGACACTGCGCGCTACGGCAAGGTCATCCTGATGAGCGACGCCGACGTCGACGGCGCGCACATCCGCACCCTGCTGCTGACCCTGTTCTTCCGCTATATGCGGCCCTTGATCGAGCACGGTCGGGTGTTCGCCGCGGTACCGCCGCTGCACCGCGTGATCGTGATGAATCCGGGCACGAAGCCGAACGAGACGATCTACACCTACAGCGAGCCCGAGCTGCACACGCTGCTCGCACGGCTGTCGAAGTCGGGCCGACGCTGGCAGGAGCCGGTGCAGCGGTACAAGGGTCTCGGCGAGATGGATGCGGATCAGCTGGCTTCCACCACGATGGACCGCGGCGGCCGGCTGCTACGGCGCGTGCGCCTCGAAGACGCCGAGGCCGCGGGCACCGTCTTCGAGCTGCTGATGGGCAACGAGGTCGCGCCGCGCCGTGAGTTCATCGTCGACTCGTCGCACCGGCTGTCGCGGGAGTCGATCGACGCCTGACGCGTCGTGTCAGACGAGCGCGCGGCCGATCGAGCCGATCACGGCGTCGAGGGTCTGGCCGGAGGCATCCCGTTTCGCCGTCGCTTCGGGTAATGCGCGCGTCGAACCGTCGGGCCCGACTGCCAGCGCCGGCGCGCGGCCGACCCAGGCGAGGGTGAGCCGGCTCTCACCGCGCAAGAAGGCATGCGCTCGCACCCCGCCGGTGGCGCGCCCCTTGGCGGGGAACTCCTCGAAGCGCGACGACTTGATGCGGCCGGCATCCGTGCCGGGGAGCACGCCCTCGGCGCCCGACATCGTGATCGCCACGAGATCGTCGCCCTCGACGCTGCCGAAGAACACGACGTCAGCGTCGGCGGCCATCGAGATGCCTGCCATGCCGCCTGCCGGTGCGCCCTGTGGCCGCACCGACGACGCCGGGAAGCGCAGCAGCTGCGCCGCTGTCGTGACGAACACGAGCTCGGCGGAGTCGGGGGCGGATGCCGCGCCCACGAGGCTGTCACCGGGCTTCAGGCCGATGACCTCGAGTTCGGGGCGCGCGGGCAGTGCCGACGGCACGATGCGCTTCACGATGCCTTGACGGGTGCCCAGGGCGAGCGGGGTGTCGTCATCGAAGCGGAGCAGTGCGATCACGCGCTCGTTCTTGTCCTGGATGCCGAGATAGTCGCGCAGCACGACTCCGGCGCCGAGCTGCACCGACGCCGGCGGCACCGACGGCAGGTCGACCGGGCTGAACCGCAGCAGACGTCCAGCCGTGGTGACGGCACCGAGTTCGCCGCGCGTCGTGGCGTGGGCCGTGGCGAGGATCGCATCGTGCTTGCTACGGCGGGCCGGCGCCGTGAGCTCCTGACCCTCCCCGAGATCGACCCGCACCGCACGTCCGGTGGTCGACAGCACGACGACGGTCGGGGCGTCGGCGATCTGCAGATCGGGCGCCGGCGCGCCGCGCGTCGGGCGCGGGGCCGCGGGCTTGGCGTTCATGAGCAGGGTGCGGCGGGGGGTGCCGTGCGCGTCGGCGGCGGTCTCGAGTTCGCGCGCGACCTGCGCGCGGATGAGCGCATCGCTGCCGAGCAGTTGCCGCAGTTCGGCGATCTCGGCCTGCAGCGCGTCGCGCTCGCGCTCGAGCTCGATGCGCGAGAACTTCGTGAGGCGCCGCAGGCGCAGCTCGAGGATGTACTCGGCCTGCACCTCGCTGAGGTCGAAGATCTCGATCAGCCGACCGCGGGCCTCCTCGGCGGTGTCGCTGCTGCGGATGACCTGGATGACCTCGTCGATGTCGAGGATGGCGATGAGCAGTCCCTCGACGAGGTGCAGCCGCGCCTCGCGCTTGGCCAGCCGATGCTCGGTGCGCCGACGCACCACGCCGAGCCGGAAGTCGACGTAGACCTGCAGCAGCTCCTTGAGCCCGAGCGTGCGCGGCTGGCCCTCGACGAGGGCGACGTTGTTGATGCCGAAGGAGTCCTCCATCGGGGTGAGCCGATAGAGCTCCTCGAGGACGGCCTCGGGGACGAAACCGCCCTTGATCTCGATGACCAACTGCAGGCCGTGGCGCCGGTCGGTGATGGCGAACCGAGCGCCGAGCGGCGTGGGGCTCT
>CAYLMS010000299.1:0-2741 GCA_964384455.1 uncultured Microbacterium sp.
GGTCTTGCCGTTGGTGCCGGTGACCAGTACCCAGTCGGCCGCCGTGCCGTCGGGACGCGTCACCTTGTCACGCACCCGCCAGGCGAGCTCCACATCTCCCCACAGCGCGATCCGCTCGCGCTGCGCCCACGCGATCACCGGATGCGCCGGCGCGAACCCCGGCGAGGCGACGATCAGCTCAGGCCGGTGCTCGCGCAGCTCCTCCGGCGTCTCATCGAGCGGACCCTGCCACAGCCGTACGCCGATCACCGGCAGCAGCCTCGCGTACTCGTCGTCCGCCGTTTCGGTGAGCACCAGCACGTCGGCACCGAGCTCGGCGAGCGTATCGGCGACCGAGAAACCGGTGATCGACAGCCCGAGCACCGCGACCCGCAGTCCCGTCCAGTCGGCGTGCCAGCTGGTCAGCGCGTCGAGCCGTGCGCTCATGTGCGCACGAGCCATTCGACGTAGAACAGGCCGATGCCGGTGACGGCGAGCATGCCCGCGATGATCCACATGCGCACCACGATCGTGACTTCCGGCCAGCCGCGCATCTCCAGATGATGGTGCAGCGGGCTCATCAAGAACAACCGCCTGCCGCGGGTGAGCTTGAAGTAGTAGCGCTGCAGGATCACCGAACCGGGGCCGAGGATGTACACGCCGGCGACGATCACGCCGAGCAGTTCGGTGCGGGTGAGCACCGACATCGCCATGATCACGCCGCCGATCGACATCGACCCGACATCGCCCATGAATACGTGCGCCTTGGGCGCGTTCCACCACAGGAAGCCGACGAGGGCGCCGACGAACGCGGCGGCCACGATCGCGAGGTCGAACGGATGCGGGTTCGAATAGCAGGCGTTCAGCGCACCGGCGGCCAGGTCGCGCGTGCAGCGCTGCTTGAACTGCCAGAACGCGATCAGGCTGTAGGCGCCGGTGACGAACACTCCGGCTCCGGCCGCGAGTCCGTCCAGCCCGTCGGTGATGTTCGTGCTGTTCGACCAGGCGACGCCGATGAACGACACCCAGGCGAGATAGGCCATCCAGCCGAGCACCGGGCCGAGCACGAACAGCGAGAGGAACGGGATGTCGCGGAACATCGAGATGTAGGCCGTCGCCGGCGTGCGCCCGGCGGCGTCGGGCAGCGTGAGGGCGAGCACCCCGAACGGCACGGTGACGATCACCTGGCCGAGCACCTTGCGCCAGCCGCTGAGCCCGAGACTGCGCTGACGATGCACCTTCATGAAGTCGTCGATGAACCCGACCACGCCGAAGCCCACCATCATCCACAGCACCAGCAGCCCCGACGCGGTCGGCGGGTTGCGGCCGGCGAAGCATCCGACGAAGTAGCCGAGCACGGACCCCGCGATGAAGATGGTGCCGCCCATGGTCGGGATGCCGCGCTTCTCGCCGTGCGAGGGGTTGTGCGCGTGCTCGGGGGTGCGGATCACCTGCCCCCAGCCCCAGCGCCGGAACAGCCGCAGGAACACCGGGGTGAGAAACAGCGTGAACGCCAGCGAGATCGCGGCGGCGGTCAGGAGGGATCTCACGAGAACGATTCTCCCAGACGATCCCCCAGCCACCGCAGCCCCGCCGCGTTCGAAGACTTCACCAGCACGCGGTCGCCGTCGCGCAGCTCGCCCAGCAGGTAGTCGTATGCCTCGTCGGCGGTCTCGAAGAACACGGCCTCGCTGCTCCAGGAGCCCTCCGCGACGGCGGCCAGGAAGATCCGGCGCGCCGGCCGGCCCACCACGACGATGCGCGGAATGCGCAGCCGCACGGCGAGCTCCCCGATGCGGTCGTGCTCGTCACCCGCGTACTCGCCGAGTTCGCTCATCGCCCCGAGCACCGCCACCATGCGCTGCTGCGGCCCCGTGATCTGGGCGAGCGTGCGCAGCGCCGCGGACATCGAATCGGGGCTCGCGTTGTAGGCGTCGTTGATGATGCGCACCCGATCGGAGCCGAGCGGCTGCATGCGCCAGCGCTCTGCGAGCTCGACTGTCTCCAGCCGCGCCACGCAATCCGCGGCGGTCACGCCCAGCGCAGTCGCTGCGGCGATGGCGGCGACCGCGTTCATCACGTGGTGCTCGCCGAGCACCCGCAGCCGCAGCGCATGGCGGTGCCCGTCAGCGACGACGACGCAGCGGGTGCCTGATGCGTCCACCTCGACGTCGTCGGCGCGCACGTGCGCGACCGCACCGCGGCCGAACCAGCGCACCTCGACGTCGCGCTGAGCCGCGAGCGGCGCCATCCCGACCACTCGCGGGTCGTCGGCGTTGAGCACGGCTAGCCCGCCGGGGCGCACCGCATGCACCAGTTCCGACTTGGCCCGCACGGTCTGTTCGATGCCGCCGAAGCCGCCGGCGTGCGCCATGCCGACCATCAGCACGACGCCGATGTCGGGTTCGACGAGCCCGGCCAGCCGGGCGATCTCGCCCGGCGCGCTCGCGCCGAACTCGCTGACCAGGAATCTCGTCTGCTCGGTCACCCGCAGCATGGTCAGCGGCGCGCCGACCTCGTTGTTGAACGAGGCGCGCGGCGCGACGGTGGCGCCCTCCGGCTGCAGGATGCGGGCGAGCAGATTCTTAGTCGTCGTCTTGCCGTTCGACCCGGTGATGCCGACGATACGCAGATCACCGCGCGCACGCACGCTCGCCACGACCTCCCGCGCGAGGTCGGCCAGTGCGCCGACCGCGTCGGGCACGACGATCTGCGAGACGGATGCCGCGACCGGCCGTTCCACCACGGCGACTGCCGCGCCG
>CAYLMS010000300.1:0-2731 GCA_964384455.1 uncultured Microbacterium sp.
GCGCACTTGCTCCGTCAATTGACCACCTTGGTCGTACCCCACGTAGCCGGGCGGCGCCCCGATGAGGCGCGCCACCGTGTGCCGCTCGCCGAACTCGCTCATGTCGAGGCGGATCACGGCACCCTCGTCGTCGAACAGGCTCTGCGCGAGCGCCTTGGCCAGCTCCGTCTTGCCGACGCCGGTCGGCCCCAGGAACAGGAACGAGCCGATCGGCCGCTGCGCGTCATCCATCCCGGTGCGATTGCGCCGCACCGCGCGCGCGACGGCGGCGACCGCGTCGTCCTGACCGATCACGCGCGCGTGCAGTTCGGTCTCCAGTGCGGCCAGCCGCTCCCGCTCCGACTCCGTCAACCGGCTCACCGGGATGCCGGTGGCCCGGCTGACCACGGCGGCGATCTCGGCCTCGTCCACCACCGCCTCGCCGTCGGGCTCACCGGGGTCGCGCACGGCGCCGCGGGTGAGCTCGTCGAGCATGCCCTGCACCGCGGCCAGCTCGTCGCGGATGCGGGACGCCTCCTCGTAGTGCTCGGCCGACACCGCGGAGTTCTTCTCCGCCTCCAGCTCGGCCAGTCGCTGCATCAGCCCTGCCAGGTCGGTCTGGATGCCCAGACGCAGCCGCAGCCGGGCACCGGCCTGGTCGATGAGGTCGATGGCCTTGTCCGGCAGCACCCGATCGGTCAGGTAGCGGTCGGACAGCTCGACGGCGGCATGCAGTGCGGCATCCGTGTACACCACCTTGTGGTGCTGCTCGTAGGCGGCCTTCAGCCCGTGCAGGATGCGCTCGGCCACCTCCGGCGACGGCTCGGCCACCTTCACCGGCTGGAACCGTCGCGCCAGCGCCGGATCCTTCTCGATCGTGCGGTACTCCTTGAGTGTGGTGGCGCCGATCAGGTGCAGGTCGCCACGGGCGAGCCGCGGCTTGAGGATGTTGCCCGCATCCATGCCGCTGTCGCCGCCGCCGCCCGCGCCGACGACGGTGTGCACCTCGTCGACGAAGATGATCAGCTCGCCGCGGCGCGCGGTGATCTCGTCCATCGTCTTCGTCAGCCGCTCCTCGAAGTCGCCGCGGAAGCGCGTGCCGGCCAGCATGGCGGGCAGGTCGAGCGCGATCACGCGCTTGCCCTTGAGCTGCTCGGGCACGTCGCCTTCGGTGATCGCCTGCGCGAGCCCTTCGACGATCGCCGTCTTGCCGACGCCGGCCTCTCCGATCAGCACCGGGTTGTTCTTGGTGCGCCGGCTGAGGATCTCGATCGTCTGCTCGATCTCGGCCGCCCGGCCGATCACCGGGTCGAGCTCGCCTCGGGCGGCACGCGCGGTGAGGTCGGTGCCGTACGTGTCGAGCATCGGGGTGTCCGACGCGGCATCCGGCGATGCGGCGGCCGGCGCCTGGTGGGGTGCCACCGTCTCGCGGGCGCCATGGGTGAGCGCGTCGACCGTGACCCCGGCCTGTGCGAGGATCTGGCCGGCCGGCACGTCCTGGCCCAGCACGAGCGCGAAGAACACGTGCTCGGGGTCGACGTAGGTCGACCCCGACGAGCGCGCCACCTGCAGCGCATGGAACAGCGCACGCTGCACG
Organism: uncultured Microbacterium sp.; assembly: GCA_964384455.1. GTDB lineage: Bacteria > Actinomycetota > Actinomycetes > Actinomycetales > Microbacteriaceae > Microbacterium. Next base: position 1,577 of record CAYLMS010000300.1, read on the forward strand.
GAAGGGGTCAGCACGGCGCCGTCGGCGGCTTCAGCGCCAGCACGCGCCGACGGCAGCCGGTCGGCCACCGCCCGCGCGATCGCCGCGGGGTCGGCGCCCGCGCGCCGCACCGCCTCGACGACGCTCGGCGTCTGCATCAGCACGTGCAGCACGTGCAGCGCGTCGAGCTCGCGCTGACCGCGCTCTAGTGCGAACCGGGCGGCGCGCTGCAGCACTTCCTGCGTGCGCGCACTGAGGAAGCGGCCGAGATCCATCGAATGCTCCTGGCGGGCGCGTTCACCGGCGAGGTAGCGCGCGAGGAACTCGTCGAAGGCGCTCGCACCCTCACTCGGCGGGGTGGCGTCTGCAGGCATCGGGTCTCCTGAGGTGTCGTTCGTCTCGCGGTCAAACTTGAGCAGCCGCTTGTCAAGTTCAACGCACGGGATGCTGCGGGGTATTCCTGCGGCCCGGCCACCTGGAAGAATCGCATCTCGTGACCGACTCGCAGCCCGCCCTCGTGCAGCACGCCCCACCCGAGATCAGCGAGGTCGAGGCCGCGGCGCTCGCGCGGACCGTGTTCGGGGTCGAAGGCACGGCGCGGGCGCTGGGCAGCAACCAGGACCGCAACTTCGTGATCGACCGGATGGATGCTGCGCCCCTGCTGCTGAAGATCGCCAACCCGGGCACCACCGCCGCGGAACTGGAGGCCCAGTCGCGCGCGGCGCGCCTGATCGCCGAGCGCACGCCGGTGCGCGTGCCGTCGGCACACCCGTTCGCCGACGGCACCAGCGTGCGCGAGGTCGCCCTCGCGGGCGCGAGCGCGCCCGCCAGGCTGCTCGACTTCGTGCCAGGTGCCACCCTGTCGGGCAGCCGGCACCTGTCGCGCGCGGCGATCGGCGCGATCGGCCGGCTCGCGGCATCCGTCGACCGCGCACTGGCGGACTTCGCCGATGCCGGCGCCGACCGGGTGAGCCAGTGGGACCTGCGCCACGCCGCGGCGGCGCTGCACGAGCTGCTGCCGTCGGTGGCCGACGGCGCTCTGCGCCGGCGACTGCACGCGGCGGCACAGGTCGCCGGTGCGTCGGTCGCGCCGCACGCAGCCGCGCTGCCCATGCAGGTCGTGCACGGCGACCTCACCGACGACAATGTCGTCACGGCCGATAGTGCGACCGGCAC
>CAYLMS010000301.1:0-2490 GCA_964384455.1 uncultured Microbacterium sp.
TATCAGGTGCCCCTGGTGTAGTAGGAGATGCGTACGACTTAAGCTGGCGAGGTGCAAATAAGAGAGACAAATATGGAAGAGAATTATATACGATATCATATAAGGAACAGATGAACAAATCATTAACAGCATATGAGTTGGAATGTGTGCGAGACGGAACAGATATTAATAACGTGATAGATATGATAATAGAAGATAACAGAGAGAGAATAGGCAAATATATAGAGGAAGGAAGAGAGATATATAAGGGTAAACGTATAGAAGATATGATAGTTGAAATAAGGGGTAATTTAGGGACAGTGTTACCGATAAAACTAACGGTACAAGCGGATGATTATGATATAAATAGAGAATATGTGTCGAGAGCGGGAAGAAAAGAGTGGACAACGGTGGGATTAATGGGAAAGATATGTGTGAGAGATGATGGAACAGCGGTAGTGGGAGGAAAAGTCGATTGTGTGAATGGAGTAGCGACGAAAGGAAGTACATGGAGAGTAATGAAGAGAATCGATACTGACGTTGTACAAGTATTATATAAATAAACAGTAATTAACAAATATTATTAAATAATATTTGTATATATAAATGACTAACTGCAATGCCAAATGCATAACATTTGTAGGTCCTCGTGGCTCTACTGGACCCACGGGACCCACGGGAGTAACAGGCTCAACAGGTTCAACTGGACCAACTGGTTCACAAGGAGTTACTGGACCGACTGGTTTAGGTATTACCGGCCCTACTGGAGAAACAGGTTCACAGGGTATTCAAGGAATTCAAGGGCCCACAGGCAACCAAGGAATCCAAGGACCTACCGGTGTAGGAGAAACCGGGCCTACAGGTCCTACCGGTTTAGGACAAACTGGTGCCATAGGACCTACAGGTTTAGGTGAAACAGGCCCTACAGGATTGGGTCAAACTGGTCCCATAGGACCCACCGGTTTAGGAGAAACTGGTACTACAGGACCTACAGGTTTAGGAGACACTGGTCCTACTGGTGACATGATTGTTCCAGGTATACCATTACCAAATTTAGATGATATTATCGATATGTTGAGCCTTTATAAAGTGGTGGTTACAGATGAAGGAACAGGGGCAACTGGCATTACAGGGTTGACCGGTAACATTACCGGAGGTGGTAACACAGCGTCTGGTTATTATTCTTGGGTTGAAGGCGGTGCCAATGTAGCATCTGGAGATTATTCTCATTCGGAAGGCTTGGGTACTCAAGCTACAGAACTAGCTGCTCATTCAGAAGGCGTCAGTACTATCGCCTCTAATATCGGAGCCCATGCGGAAGGTATCGCTACTCGAGCTTCAGGAACAGGATCACACGCGGAAGGCGGAGCTAATATCGCTTCTGGTATGTATTCCCATGCTGAAGGAGATCCCAACGTTGCATCTGGTTATGCTGCGCACGTTGAAGGAGTTAATAATGTAGCTTCGGGTTATGCTAGTCACACTGAAGGATACAATAATTTCGCTGCTGAAGTTTCTCACGCTGAAGGATACAATAGCACAGCATCTGGTCCAATTTCTCACGCTGAGGGATATGGATGCACTGCTGCAGGCGCATATGCTCATGCCGAAGGATACAAAACCACAGCTGGAACATCAGGGATTTTTTTTCGAGGTTATTCAAGTAATCATTCTGAAGGTGATTCCACGACAGCGATAGGTGGAGCTTCGCATGCAGAAGGCTATGGGTGTACAGCCTATAGTCCAGCTAGTCACGCTGAAGGAGTTTCGACTTTTGCCGGATCTCTTGACGTCGATGTAGATTCGCAGGCTGCTCATGCCGAAGGACGTAATACTATAGCTTCTAATTTCGGTTCTCATGCCGAAGGATCATTTACTACCGCTACTGGTGCTGCTTCTCATGCTGAAGGTACAGGTTGTATTGCATCAGGGACTGGATCTCATTCTGAAGGTAATAGTACTTTAGCTACTGGAAGTTATTCGCATGCTGAAGGGTTATCGTCTGTTGCATCAGGAATAGTCTCACACGCTGAAGGTACTGGTTGCACTGCATCTGGCACGGGATCCCATGCCGAAGGTAATGGTACTTTAGCTACTGGAAGCTATTCACATGCTGAAGGTTCGTTAACTAAGGCTATCGGTAATGTTTCACACGCTGAAGGCCTTGGATGTACTGCAGCCGGTAATGTTTCACATGCTGAAGGTTCGAGTACTTTCGCCTTTGGTGGAGCGTCTCATGCGGAAGGTGCTAATACCTTAGCAACTGGTACTTATTCACATGCGGAAGGTAAAAATTGTGTCTCGTCTGGTACAGCTTCTCATGCTGAAGGTACTGGATGTACCGCTTTCGGTGATTATTCTCACGCAGAGGGATCATCCACATTATCTTCAGGGATAGCGTCGCATGCTGAAGGTACAGGTTGCACTGCGGCAGGAAATATGTCACACGCCGAAGGTATAAATAATACAGCTTCTGGTAATTATTCTCATGTAGAAGGAAATTCAAATTTT
>CAYLMS010000301.1:2500-2708 GCA_964384455.1 uncultured Microbacterium sp.
GAGGTGATTCTTCTCATGTTGAGGGTGTAGGTTGTACCGCTTTAGGTCCTGCTGCTCATGCTGAAGGTAATGGTTGTAAAGCTAATGGTTCATATTCTCATGCCGAAGGAGATAATTGTTATACTGTTGCTGATAGATGCCATGTAGAAGGTTATAATACTTTAGCAGATGGATCTATAGCCCATGCTGAAGGTTCTTTTACACGTGC
>CAYLMS010000302.1:0-2707 GCA_964384455.1 uncultured Microbacterium sp.
AGGACCGGCAGATCTTCAAGGAGCTGGTGATCGCCGCCGGCGCAGACGTAGCGGCGTCGGTGATCTGCCACTCGGTGGACGACCTCCTCGCAGGCGCACAGCTGCTCGGCTACCCGCTCGTGGTGCGCCCGAGCTTCACGATGGGCGGGCTCGGCTCCGGGTTCGCCTACAACGAGGAGGACCTCCGCCGCATCGGCGGCGCAGGCCTGCACGACTCGCCCACGCACGAGGTGCTGCTGGAGGAGTCGATCCTCGGCTGGAAGGAGTACGAGCTCGAGTTGATGCGTGACACGGCCGACAACACGGTCGTGGTCTGCTCGATCGAGAACGTCGACCCGGTCGGCGTGCACACCGGCGACTCGATCACCGTCGCCCCCGCGCTCACCCTCACCGACCGCGAATACCAGAAGCTGCGCAACATCGGCATCGACATCATCCGCGCGGTCGGCGTGGACACCGGGGGCTGCAACATCCAGTTCGCGGTCGACCCGGCCACCGGCCGCATCATCGTGATCGAGATGAACCCGCGGGTGTCGCGCTCCAGCGCGCTGGCCAGCAAGGCCACCGGGTTTCCGATCGCCAAGCTCGCCGCCAAGCTCGCCATCGGCTATCGGCTCGACGAGGTGCCCAACGACATCACGCAGGCCACCCCCGCGAGCTTCGAGCCGACGCTCGACTACGTGGTGGTCAAGGTGCCGCGCTTCAACTTCGAGAAGTTCCCCGCCGCCGACACCACGCTGACCACCACCATGAAGTCGGTGGGCGAGGCGATGGCGATCGGGCGCAATTTCACCACTGCGCTGCAGAAGGCGCTGCGCTCGCTCGAGAAGCGCGGCTCGAGCTTCCACTGGAATCCGGTCCCCGAGCGGGTCGAGGGGGCGACCGCCGCCGGCACCGATGCGCTGTCGGTGCGCGAGCTGCTCGCGCTCGCTGCGACCCCCACCGACGGCCGCATCGTGCTCGTGCAGCAGGCGCTGCGCAGGGGCGCAACCGTGGCCGAAGCGTTCGAGGCGACGAAGATCGATCCCTGGTTCCTCGATCAGCTGGTGCTCATCAACGAGGTGGCGCAGTTCATCGCGGCCGCCCCCGAACTGGATGCCGCCACCCTGCGCCTCGCGAAGGATCACGGGTTCAGCGATGCTCAGCTGGCGCAGCTGCGCGGCGACACCGAGGCCGAGGTGCGTGCTGTGCGGCATGCGCTGGGTGTGCGGCCGGTGTACAAGACCGTCGACACGTGCGCGGGGGAGTTCCCGGCGCTCACGCCCTATCACTACTCCAGCTACGACACCGAGACCGAGGTCGCCCCGAGCGCGCGCACCAAGGTGGTGATCATCGGGTCGGGTCCCAACCGCATCGGGCAGGGCGTGGAGTTCGACTACTCCTGCGTGCATGCGTCGTTCGCCCTGGCCGACGCCGGGTTCGAGACCGTGATGGTCAACTGCAACCCCGAGACCGTCTCCACCGACTACGACACGAGTGACCGGCTCTACTTCGAGCCGCTCACGCTGGAGGACGTGCTGGAGGTGCTGCACGCCGAGTCGCAGTCCGGCGAGATCCTCGGAGTGGTGTGCCAGCTCGGCGGCCAGACGCCGCTGGGGCTGGCCAAGGGCATCGAGCAGGCCGGCTACCGCATCCTCGGCACGAGCCCCGCCGCCATCGACCTGGCCGAGGAGCGCGAGCAGTTCGCACGCCTGCTCGACCGCGCCGGCCTGGTAGCGCCGCGCAACGGCACGGCGACCGACGTCGCCGGCGCGGTGCGCGTCGCCGAGGACATCGGCTATCCCGTGCTCGTGCGCCCCAGCTTCGTGCTCGGCGGGCGCGACATGGAGATCGTGTACGACACCGACAGCCTGCGCGACTACTTCGTGCGCATCGCCGACCAAGCCATCATCGGGCCAGGCATGCCGCTGCTGGTGGACCGCTTCCTCGACGACGCCATCGAGATCGACGTGGACGCGCTGTTCGACGGCGCCGAACTCTACATCGGCGGGGTGATGGAGCACCTCGAAGAGGCCGGCATCCATTCCGGCGACTCCAGCTGCACGCTGCCGCCCGTCTCGCTCGGCCGCACCGAGATCGACCGGGTGCGCGCCGCCACCCGCGCCATCGCCGAGGGCGTGGGTGTGCGCGGACTGCTGAACGTGCAGTTCGCCGTGAGCGCGGGCGTGCTGTACGTCATCGAAGCCAACCCCCGGGCCAGCCGCACGGTGCCGTTCGTCTCGAAGGCGCTGGGCATCCCGCTCGCGAAGGCCGCGGCGCGCATCCTGGCCGGCGAGACGATCGCCGGGTTGATCGACGGCGGGCTGCTGCCCGCGCAGGACGGGTCGCGCGTGCCGCTCGGGGCGCCCGTTGCGGTGAAAGAGGCGGTGCTGCCGTTCAAGCGCTTCCGCACCGCGACCGGGCAGATGGTCGACTCCGTGCTCGGCCCCGAGATGCGCTCGACCGGCGAGGTGATGGGCATCGACCGCGACTTCCCGACCGCGTTCGCCAAGAGCCAGGAGGCCGCATACGGCGGGATGCCGCTGGCCGGCACCGTGTTCATCTCGGTGTCCGACGACGACAAGCGCGCCGTCATCCTGCCCGCCCACCGGCTGGCGCAGCTCGGCTTCACGCTGGTGGCCACGGAGGGCACCGCCGAGATCCTCGCCCGCAACGGCATCGACGTGCAGGTGGTGGAGAAGTTCAGCGCCACCCAGGAATCGGGTGC
>CAYLMS010000303.1:0-2698 GCA_964384455.1 uncultured Microbacterium sp.
TCATGTTCTCGCTGCCGAAGGAGCTGCGTCAGGATGCCGCGGGCGCCCGCGACGAGCGCGCGCTCGGCGGCCGGGGGCGCACGTGAGCGGGTTCGCGCCGCAGGTCGGACCCGACGGGCGCCCGCGCCCGCGCTATGGCGAGTACGCGACCCCCGACGAGCAGCGTGCGCACATCCGCGAGCCTCAGCCGTCGCACGAGCCGCGGGCAGCGCCCGCCGCAGCGGCCGGCCCGCGGCATCCGGTGACGCCGCCGCATCCGGTCGCCGTCGCGCAGCCGGCGCGTCGACCGCGCACCGGCGACAGGATCGCGACCTTCGCCCTGCTCGGCTATGGACTGTTCACCGTGGTGTCGGCGGTGCCGAGCTACCTGGACTACTCCACCTATGTGAAGACGTTCCTCGCGGTGATCGGCGTGCAAGCGCAGCTGAGCGACCCGGGCGCGGCGCGCGGCTGGGGCATCGCCGCCGCCGCGGTGCTGGTGCTCGGCTGGCTGATCACCGTGGTCGTGTCGTGGCGCAGCCTGCGGGCGGGACGGCTCACCTGGTGGATCCCGCTGGTGGCGGGAGCCGTGTGCATGATGCTCAGCGGGGTGCTGCTCACCATCCCGCTCACGAACGACCCCGCGGTCTGGCAGGCCGTGCAGAAGGTGTTCGGACGCTGATCGGCGACAGCCTGGTGAACCGATCGGAGCTGTGGCACGTGTCCTCTGCGAGGAGGTGACGGTGACCCGCGCCGACGACGCACGTCTGACGGCACTGTACGACGCGCACGCGCGGCCGGTGTGGCGCTATGTGGTGAGCCTCACCGGGGATCGCGCCGGCGCAGACGACATCGTGCAGGAGACGTTGCTGCGCGCCTGGCGCACCCCCCGCATCCTCGCCGACGACCCGGCGCAGACGCGCGCCTGGATGATCACGGTCGCCCGTCATCTCGTGATCGACGAGGCGCGCAGCGCCAGGCGGCGGCACGAGCGCACGGTGCCGGAACCGCCCGAGACGGCGAACGACGACGACACCGATCGGCTGTTCGAGGCGATCCTCATCGACGACGCACTGTGCGCGCTCAGCGACGAGCACCGCGCCGTGATCGTCGCGACCTACTACCGGGGCCGGAGTGTCGCACAGGCCGCCGCCGAACTGCAGATCCCCGAGGGCACGGTCAAATCGCGGCTGCACTACGCCCTGCGCGGGCTGCGGCTCGCGCTCCAGGAGCGGGGGGTGACCAGGTGAACGCCGAGCACGCCCGGTTCGCGCAATGGGATGCCGCCTACGTGCTGGGGGCGCTGTCGGTCGCCGACCGCACCGCCTTCGAGACGCACCTGGAGGGCTGCGCGGCATGCCGCGCGGCGGTCGCCGAACTGGCGCCCACGGCGGGACTGCTCGCGCGGGTGTCCGAGCCGGTGGAGCCACCGGTCGGCGCCCCCGCCGACGCCGGTGCGGATTCCCTGGGCAGGGCGCGCTTCCTCCAGCGTGCGCGCGCGCGCGGCCGTCGCCTCCGATGGGTCGTCGCGGCGGTGGCGCTGGTGCTGGCGATGGCGGGCGCCGCGACCCCGGCAGTGCTGTCGCAGGTGGCGCCGGTTGCTCCGGCGATCGCGCTGCACGATGTGTCGGATGCCCCGCTGCGAGCGTCGGTGCGGCTGACGAGCACGGCCTGGGGCACACGCATCGACCTGGACTGCCGGTATCTCACCGCCTACCCGGGTCAGGATGCCTCAGCCCGCACCTACGCGCTGGCCGTGGTGGGCGCCGACGGCACCACCTCGCTCGTGTCGACCTGGCGCATCGGGCCTGGCGCGTCGGCGCGGCTGAGCGCCGCCACGGCCTGGGCGCCTGCGCAGATCCGTGCGATCGAGATCCGGTCGGAGCAGGGGCAGGTGCTGATGCGACGGGAGTTGCCCGCGGCATCCGGGTGAACCGCGCGCGCGTCGATCTCGTGTCCTCTGCGGGTGCCCGCCGTCGCGACGGGCAGAAGGGCCGGACATGTCGCGCCGCATCGCCACCATCTCGTTCGCACTGCTGCTGCTGACGCTCACCGGCTGCGCCGGCAGCACCTCACCCGCGGCATCGCCCGCCGCGTCGACTCAGGCCGGCGCGTACGGCGCCGGCGCGAACGGCAAGGGCTACGGCGCCCCGGCCGCGTCGAGCGGTGCAGGCGCACCGGGCGCGCTGGCGACCGCGCACACCTCGTTCGGCACGGTCGTCGTCGACGGGCACGGGATGACCGTGTACCGGTTCGACCACGACCGCCAGGGTGCGGGCACGAGCGCCTGCACCGGGGACTGCGCGGGCACCTGGCCCGCCGTGATCGCAGGCTCTGCGACGCCTGCTGCCACCGGCGTGAGCGGCGCGCTGGGGGCGATCACCCGGTCGGACGGGCGCCGGCAGGTGACGCTCGACGGCTGGCCGCTGTACACGTTCTCCGGCGATGGTGCGCCGGGGGATGTCAACGGTCAGGGCGTGGCGGGCATCTGGTGGGTCGTCGCGCCCTCGGGTGCCGAGATCCGGCACTGAGGGCGGCGCACCTCAGCTGCGCGACTGGCCGTACGAGCCGAGCTGGCGCGTCGCCTCCACCACGCGGGCCGCCATGGCCGATTCGGCCACCTTGCCCCAGGCGCGCGGGTCGTAGGCCTTCTTGTTGCCCACCTCGCCGTCGAGCTTGAGCACGCCGTCGTAGTTCGCGAACATGTAGCCGGCGACCG
>CAYLMS010000304.1:0-2696 GCA_964384455.1 uncultured Microbacterium sp.
CCTCGCGCTGCCGTGCCGTGAGGCCGGCGGCATCCATATGAGATGACACTCCCAACGCGTCGAAGATCACGCGGGCGGCGTCGCGCTGCTCCGCTGCGCCGGCTGCGTCGCCGAGCTCAGCCAGGGTGTCGCCGAGCGACCGCCGGCTCTGCGCCTCTTCATAGCGCAGTCCGGCGGCCGCGAACCTGCGCACCGCCTCGCGCCACCAGGTCAGCCCGGCCGCACCCGACGAGACGGATGCTGCCGCCTCGGCCGCGAAACCGCGCAGCGGCTCGGTCGCCACGCGCCGAGCGATGGCCTCGAGCTCCTCCGCCAGGCGTCGCGCATCGTCGACGTCGCCGATCGCGACGGCCGCGGCGACGGCCGCCGGCAGCACGGCTGCGCGCGCGAGCAGGTTCGCCGGGGGGATCGCATCGAGCAGTCCGCACAGCTGCATCCACGCCCCGGACGGCTCGCCCCGATCGATCCGGAGCCGCGCCCTGCTGATGACCGCGGGGCCGAAGAACTCGGCCTGCCGCAGCAGTGTCTCCGCCTCGGCGAGCCGACCCTGCCGGCGCCGCAGTTCGCCCAGTTGCGCGACCGCCTCGACCCGGGACCCACGGCGCGATCCGGCCAGTGTGTCCAGGGTCTCGCGCAGGTGGGCGTCGGCGTCGGCCCACGAGCCGCGCGAGATCAGCACGGCTGCATACTGCACGCGGCACACCGACATCAGCGGATCGAGATCACGCGCGGCGCTCATCGCCTCGACCCGCGCGCACCAGTCCGCCGCCCGCTCGATGTCTTGCGATTGACGGCACGCGGCGATGAGCCAGCAGCAGATCTTGCCCATCCACATCGGATCGACGACATCCCCCGACGTCGCGGCCGCGACCGCACCGTCGAGCAGGCGCATGCCCTCGTCGACATCGCCCGCCATGACCAGCGCGAGTCCCGCGTACGCCTGCCCTGCAAAGGCCAGGTCGTCGTCGCCCGTGTCTTCACCGATCGCGTGGGCGCGGCGAGCGCCCTGCAGCGCGGCGGCCGCATCGTCGTCGAGCGTGAGGGCGAGTTCCGCGCCGCGCACCGCATGCCACCCGTGTTCGGCGCGCACCGGGACGCGCCGCAGGAGGTCGCCGGCGCGCGCGAACCAGCCCCGTGCGACGGCCGCGCCCTGACCGAACAGCACGGCATCCCACGCGAGCGAGGTCGCTGCGCGCGCTGCGCCCAGGTCGTCGCCGCGCGCGCGGTATCCGCGATAGGCGGCCTCCCGGGCGGCCAGACAGTCGTCGCCGTCGTCGAGCCACCAGTACGCCTGCGCCAAACCCTCCCGGGCCTCGGGCACTTCGTCAGGCATCACGATCGCTGCGAGCTCGCGGGCGGCTGCGGCCCACGATCCCTGCCGCAGGGCGTCGTGCGCCGAAGCGAGTTGCGGCGACTCGGTCACGAGGCCAGCTTCGCCCGTGACACGAGCCGCCGCAACCTGGTCACACCGTGGCGCCCGCGGCGAGCGACTTCACATCGCTGGTGGTCAGCGGGTTGCCGGCGATCCCCCAGTCGCCGCTGCGCACCTCCTCGACCACGCACCACGTGACGGGGCGCATGTTCTCGCCTTCAATCGAGACCATGGCGTCGGTGAGGGCGCGGATCACGTCCTGCTTCTGCTGCGCGGTGAACACGTTCTCGATGACCTTGACGTTGATGAACGGCATCTCGCCGCCTCCTCCTGTGTCGCTCCCGCCGGTCGGAAGCTCTGCATCCACGATCGCGCGCGCCGTCGCGCGCCGGCATCGGCCGAACCGGCCATCTTTCGCGGCGGGCGCGGGTGGCCCGAACGGGCCATGCGGGGGGGCAAGGCGGGCGGGGCCGCCGGCGGCGTGGGCCCGCCTTCATCATCGCGAGCGACGTGAAGAGGGCCGACCGTGCGGCCGACCCTCTTCGCGTTACGTCGGGATGCGCCCCACCGCCCCTCCACGCACGGCCCGCCGCGCGCGGAGCCTCCGGCGGCGCGGGCCCGCCTTCATCATCGCGAGCAGCGCGAAGAGGGCCGACCTTGCGGCCGACCCTCTTCGCGTTACGTCGGGATGACAGGATTTGAACCTGCGACCCCTTGACCCCCAGGCGTCCAAAGGCGCCGCTCAGCCTCGATTTCCGCGTGATTCTGCGGCGCTAACGACCTCACCGCACGTCATGGATTGCATGGTTTGCATGGTTCTGGTCCCCTTCTGGTCCCCCTCGTCGCCACACCTCGCAGGTAGCACCTCGCGCACTGCTTTCCTGACTAGCTCTAGTCAAACAATTCGCAAGTTGCCGTTTCTGCTCCGTCGGCCATCGGCGTTCGGCGCGCCATCGCGCCTACGAAACGACGAACTGGACGACCTTCGCTGCGTAATCCTCATAGGTCTGGTTCCTTGCGATCTCCGGCCAGGCGCGCCACGGTCCGACATAGTTCGAGCGACTGAACTTCTCGAGGGCAGGCGTCGGACCTGCACCGATGTACCAGTCGTCCCACTCAGCGAACTGATCCAGCGTGATGTCAATGGTGAACAACAGACTGCCGTCGTAATCGTGCAGCTCCAGCCACGCATGACCGGAGAGCGAGTCGGGGAGCTTATTCTCGATGAACGACCACTCACCAAGGCCGCGGGCGGCAAGAACCTCGGCAGGGCCTTGACCCTTGATCGTGGACACGGTGTCGGTTCGGTTATGCCGCTTCCGTG
>CAYLMS010000305.1:0-2680 GCA_964384455.1 uncultured Microbacterium sp.
GCGCCGGCGACGGCACGATCAAGATCGAGATGAACTTCCTGCCCGACGTGTACGTCGACTGCTAGGTGTGCCACGGGCAGCGCTACAACCGCGACACGCTCGCCGTGCACTACAAGGGCAAGAACATCGCCGAGGTGCTGCAGTTGCCGATCGCCGAGGCGGCCGAGTTCTTCGAGCCGATCCAGGCGATCCACCGCTACCTGAAGACACTCGTCGACGTGGGGCTGGGATACGTGCGGCTGGGCCAGTCGGCGACCACGCTGTCCGGCGGCGAAGCGCAGCGGGTGAAGCTGGCCACCGAACTGCAGCGGCGCTCCAACGGCCGCAGCGTGTACGTGCTCGACGAGCCCACGACGGGTCTGCACTTCGAGGACGTGGCGCGCCTGCTCGAGGTGCTCAACTCGCTGACCGACAAGGGCAACACGCTCATCGTGATCGAGCACAATCTCGATGTGATCAAGAGCGCGGACTGGGTGATCGACCTCGGTCCCGAGGGCGGGTCGGGCGGCGGCGCCGTGGTCGCCACCGGAACGCCCGAACAGGTGGCCCGGGCCGCGGGCAGCCACACGGGCGCGTTCCTCGCCGAGGTGCTGGGCATCGCCGCGCGCCCTGGCCTCGCGACGCAGGCGCTCAAGGCCGGCTGAGGTCCGTGGCCAAGCCCGAGACCGCGTCGCGCATGCCCGCGGCTGCCGCGCGCACGTCCCCGATGGCCTACCGCCCGAAGCAGGGCGAGATCCCGACCGATCCCGGCGTCTACCGCTTCCGCGACGCGGAGGGCAGAGTGCTGTACGTCGGCAAGGCGAAGAATCTGCGCGCACGGCTGTCGAACTACTTCGCCCCGCTGCCCACGCTGCACGAGCGCACCCGCCGGATGGTCACCACGGCGGCATCCGTCGAGTGGACCGTGGTCGCCAGCGACGTGGAGGCGCTGCAGCTGGAGTACATGTGGATCCAGGAGTTCTCGCCTCCGTTCAACGTGCGCTACAAGGACGACAAGTCGTACCCGTTCCTGGCCGTCACGCTCGCCGACGAGGCACCCCGGGTCATCGTCACCCGCAACCGGCGCATCCCCGGCGCGAAGTACTTCGGCCCGTACCCGAAGGTCTGGGCGGTGCACGAGGTCATCGACCTCATGATCAAGGTGTTCCCGATCCGCACCTGCTCGGACTCCTCGTACCGGCGTGCGATGGCCAGCGGCCGCCCGTGCTTCCCCGGCCAGATCGGGCGCTGCGGGGGTCCCTGCTCGATGACCGTCACGGTCGAGGAGCACCGCGCGGTCGTCGACGACTTCGTCGCCTTCCTCGCCGGCGGAGATCAGCGCTTCACCCGCGAGCTCACGGCCCGGATGCGGGCCGCCGCCGCCGCGCTGGACTACGAGGCGGCCGCGCGCTGCCGTGACAAGCTGCAGGCGATCGACGCCGTGCTCAGCCGGAGCGCCCTGGTGCTGGCCGCCGACACCGACGCGGATCTGTTCGGCATCGCCGAGGACGAGCTCGCCGCCACGGTGCAGCACTTCGTGATCCGCGGCGGCCGGGTGCGCGGAGTGCGTGCGACCACGATCGAGAAGGAGCTCGACATCGCGGGCGCCGAGCTCGTCGACCAGGTGCTGCAGCGCACGTACGGCGCCGCCGCGGCGAGTGAGATCCCCCGTCGCGTGCTGGTGGCCGCCCTGCCCGACGACGCGGCGGAGCTGGAGCAGTGGCTGAGCCGCCGCCGCGGCACACGGGTGACCATCCGGGTCGCGCAGCGCGGCCGCAAGGCCGAACTGCTCAAGACGGCGACGCTGAACGCACAGCAGGCCCTGGTGCTGCACAAGCTGCGCCGCACCGCCGACTACACGGCCCGCACGCAGGCGCTCACCGATCTGCAGCAGGCGCTGGGGCTCGCCGACGCCCCGCTGCGGATCGAGTGCTACGACGTGTCGCATCTGGCGGGCACCAATGTCGTCGCCTCGATGGTGGTGTTCGAGGACGGGCTCGCGCGCAAGGACCAATACCGCTCCTTCTCGGTGGCGCACACCACCGATGACACCGATTCGCTCTATCAGGTGCTCACGCGGCGGCTGGCGCACCTCGACCGCGATGAGGCCGGCGCCCGCGCCGAGCCCGCCGACGCCGCATCCGACGCAGGACGCCGGCGCACCCGCTTCGCGTACCGCCCGCAGTTGCTGGTCGTCGACGGCGGCCGACCCCAGGTCGCCGCGGCGGCCAGGGCGCTCGCCGACAGCGGTCACGCCGACATCGCCCTGTGCGGCATCGCCAAACGGCTCGAGGAGGTGTGGCTGCCGGGCGAGGAGCATCCTGTCGTGCTCCCGCGCAGCAGCGAGGCGCTGTACCTGCTGCAACGGCTGCGCGACGAGGCGCACCGCTTCGCCATCGGCCATCAGCGCACCCGCCGCGCGCGCGACATCACGACGGTGCTCGGCGAGGTGCCCGGCCTCGGGCCGGCGAGGATCAAGGCGCTGCTGCGGCACTTCGGCTCGGTCGCGGCGCTGCGTGGCGCCGGGCAGGACGAGATCGCGCAGCTTCCGGGCATCGGCCCGAAGCTCGCCGCGGCGGTGCACACGCATCTCGCCGCGGGTCGCGGCGGGTAGGCTGAGGTCGGCGACAGGGGGGACATGGCGGACCAGGCGCACGACGGCGTGGGCGACGTGCTGATCGTGACGGGGATGTCGGGGGCC
>CAYLMS010000306.1:0-2676 GCA_964384455.1 uncultured Microbacterium sp.
ACCCTGGTGATCCGCGACGAAGTGCACCAGGGCGGCGACGCGCTGAGCTGGGGCGAGGCGCTGCGTGAGGCCTACAGTCGGGCGACGCGCAGGCTGCTGCTCAGCGGCACACCGTTCCGCAGCGACACCGCGCCGATCCCGTTCGTGGAGTACCACCCCGACGAGCGCGGCATCCGGCTCTCGCGCACCGACTACGCCTACGGCTACGCCCGCGCGCTGGCCGACGGGGTGGTGCGCCCGGTGATGTTCCTGGTGTACGCGGGGCGCATGCGGTGGCGCACGAAGGCCGGCGACGAGCTCGAGGCGCAGCTCGGGCAGGACAACACGAAGGATGTCACCGCCCAGGCCTGGCGCACCGCGCTCGACCCGGCCGGCGAGTGGATCCCCGCCGTGCTGCGCAGCGCCGACCGGCGGCTGTCGCAGGTGCGCGAGCAGGTGCCGGATGCCGGCGGCCTGGTGATCGCGACCGATCAGACCGCGGCGCGCGCCTATGCCGCCATCCTGCACGAGCTGTGCGGGGAGCACCCTGCGCTCGTGCTGTCCGACGAGGCCGAGGCGTCGGCGCGGATCGAGGCGTTCGCCGGTTCGGATTCCCGGTGGATGGTCGCGGTGCGGATGGTGTCGGAAGGCGTGGACGTGCCGCGTTTGGCGGTGGGGGTGTATGCGACGAGCGCGGCGACGCCGCTGTTCTTCGCGCAGGCGATCGGGCGCTTCGTGCGGGCGCGCCGCCGCGGCGAGACCGCGAGCGTGTTCCTGCCGAACGTGCCGCAGCTGCTGGCGCTGGCGCGCGAGCTGGAGCGCGAGCGCGACCACGCGCTCGACCGCGACGGCGACGGCGGCGACGAGCACGATGCCGAGGAGCAGCTGCTCGACGCCGCAGAGCGCGACGAGAAAGCCTCCGACGCGCTGACCGAGGAGTTCTCCTATCAGGCGCTGGGATCGATCGCGCACTTCGACCGGGTGCTGTACGACGGCCGCGAGTTCGGCCAGCTCGCCGTGCCGGGCACGCCCGAGGAGGAGGAGTTCCTGGGGCTTCCGGGGCTGCTCGAGCCCGAGCACGTGCACGAGCTGCTGATGCAGCGCCAGGCGCGTCAGGGCAGGCACCGCCGCGTGCGCGAGGCCGCGCAGGCGGCGGGGGAGGCGGGTGCGGATGCCGCGCCCCCGGTGGCCCTGCATCGCTCGCTGCGCGAGCAGCGCACGCTGCTGAACTCGCTGGTCGGGCTCTATGCGCGGCACAGCGGCGAACCGCACGGCAGCGTGCACGCCGAGCTGCGCCGCCTGTGCGGCGGGCCGGCGGTGGCGCAGGCGACCGCCGCGCAGCTGCAGGAGCGCATCGAAGTGCTGCGCCGGCGCGTGCGCGCCTGAGCTTCGGGGTTCCGAAATACTGGCAATCCGCGGATCGAGGCCGCCGGCGCCGCACCGGCTCGATAGCCTCGACGGGTCCCGTTCCCCGTCAAGGAGGCTCAGCCGTGCCCGCAGCAGCCGTGCTCCCTGAGCCGACCGCGCGGGATCGCCGGCGCTGGGCGCAGCATCTCGTCAACGAGCGCGCCGAGGCGCGCGTGTACCGGCGGCTCGCGGGCAGACGCACCGGCGAGGAGCGCGAGATCCTGCTGGCGCTCGCCGACGCGGAGGGCCGGCACGAGGCGCACTGGCTGGAACTGCTCGGCGAAGCGCCCGCCCGGCTGCCGCGTCCGGCGCTCGGCACGCGCATGCTCGGCTGGATGGCCGGCCGCTTCGGCTCGATCTTCGTGCTGGCGCTCGCGCAGAACGCCGAGGGCCGCTCGCCGTACGCCGACGACCCGCACGCGACGCCGGCGATGGCTGCCGACGAGCGGGTGCACCGCGAGGTGGTGCGCGGACTCGCCGCCCGCGGCCGCAGGGCGCTGTCGGGCACCTTCCGCGCTGCCGTGTTCGGCGCGAACGACGGCCTGGTCTCGAACCTCGCGCTCGTGCTCGGCATCGGCGCGACCGGCGCGCCTGCACGATTCGTGCTGTTCAGCGGGCTCGCAGGGCTGCTGGCGGGGGCGCTGTCGATGGGTGCGGGGGAGTTCGTCTCGGTGCGGTCGCAGCGGGAGCTGCTGGATGCCGCAGAGCCCAGCGACGACGCAGACACGGCGCTGGCCGACCTCGACCTCGACGCCAACGAGCTGGCGCTGGTGTACCGCACGCGCGGGCTGGATCCGGATGCGGCGCTGGGCCGTGCGCAGCGCGCGCTGCGCGCTGCGCACGCCTCGGCGGAGGCATCCCCGCACACCGGCCCGGTGCGCGACGCCCACGAGATCGTGGGCGGCGCGTGGGGTGCGGCACTGTCGAGCTTCGGCTTCTTCGCCTCGGGCGCGATCATTCCGGTGCTGCCGTGGCTGTTCGGCATGACCGGCACACCCGCGGTGCTGCTGGCGCTCGCGCTGGTCGGGGTCGCGCTGCTGGGCACCGGCGCCATGGTGGGGCTGCTGTCGGGCGGCCCGCCGCTGCGCCGCGCGCTGCGCCAGCTGCTCATCGGCTACGGCGCCGCCGCCGTGACCTACGCCCTCGGACTGCTGTTCGGGGTGTCGATCGGCGCCTGACGTCGTCGGCGCGGATCGCCGCGCCGACCCGGACGTGATAGGGTCGATCCTCGGTTGCGAGCATGCAATCACACCTGCGCGGGTGGCGGAATAGGTAGACGCGCTAGCTTGA
>CAYLMS010000307.1:0-2651 GCA_964384455.1 uncultured Microbacterium sp.
GAGGGATGCCGCGGCCTTGCGGTCGGCGGTCTCTTCGGCCGTCTCGGGCCGGCCGAGCTCGGCGACGACGCGCCCGGTGCCCGTCACGCGTCCGCCTCAGCGGGCCCGGCGGTCTCGGTGCGCTCGCGCGCGGCATCCAGCCGGCGCTTGGCGCCCACGAGCCACTGCTCGCAGCGCGCGGCGAGCGCCTCACCGCGCTCCCACAGCTCGAGCGAATGCTGCAGCGTGGGAGCGCCCTGCTCCAGTTCGGCGACCACGCGCACCAGCTCGTCGCGGGCCTGCTCGAACGACAGTCCGGCCACCTCGGCGGCGTTCACGGTCGGCTCGGCCATGCCTTCCATCCTAGTTCGGCGCGCTGTCGCCGCTGTCGCCGCCGGTGGCGCCGGCCGAGACCGCGGCGATCGATCCGTGCGCCACGGTGATGACCAGCCGCGTGCCGGCCGGCGCCTGACCGCTGTCGCGCACGATGCCGCCGTCGACGGCCGTGGCGATGGCATAGCCGCGCGCGAGCGTGGCGCCGGGGGAGAGGGCGCGCAGCGAGGCGCGCAGCTGCGCGCCTCGCTGCACCTGGGCCTGCAGCGCGCGCTCGATGCCGTCGCGTCCGCGCTGGGTGAGCAGCCACACGTCCTGCTCGCGGTTCTGCAGCAGCTGTTCGGGTCGGCGCAGGGCCGGGCGCGAGCGCAGCTGCTCGAGCTGGGCGATGTCGTGCGCGACCCGCTGAGTCAGTCGGGTGGTCAGCCGGGCGCGCAGCTGGATCACCGCGGCGCGCTGCTCGGCGACATCCGGCACCACCCGTTTGGCGGCATCGGTGGGGGTGGATGCGCGCAGATCGGCCACGTCGTCGAGCAGCGGACGGTCGTTCTCGTGCCCGATGGCGCTGACGACGGGGGTGGAGGCCGCCGCCACCGCGCGCAGCAGTTGCTCGTCGCTGAAGCCCAGCAGGGTCTGCGGGTCGCCGCCGCCACGGGCGATCACGATCACGTCGACCTCGGGATCCGCGTCGAGCAGGCGCAGCGCCGCGATCGTCTCGGGCACGCAGCGCTCGCCCTGCACTGCGACGTGCACGGTGCGGAAGCTCACCTGTGGCCAGCGCAGCTCGGCGTTGCGGTGCACGTCCTTCTCGGCATCCGACCGCTCGCCGGTGATCAGCCCGATCGTGTGCGGCAGGAACGGCAGCGGCTTCTTGCGGGCGGCGTCGAACAGTCCTTCGGCGCGCAACTGGGCGCGCAGGCGCTCCAGTCGCTCCAACTGGTCGCCGAGCCCCGCGCGGCGGATGCTCGACACGATGAACGCCAGATCGCCACCCTTCGCGTAGAAGCTCGCCTTGACCGCGGCCACCACTCGGTCGCCCACGGCGAGCCGGTCGGGCGTGCGCTGCAGCGTCGACGACCACACCCGCACCGAGATCACGGCGTCGCCGGAGAGGTCCTTCAGTCGTCCGAAGACGTTGCCGCCGCGCAGGTCCCACGACGTGAGCTCGCCCTCCACCCACACCACGCCCCACTTCTCGATGAAGCCGCGGATGGTCTCGCTCAGGCGGGACACAGAAGTCGGTGCATCCGACCGGGAGTCCCGCGGCGCGACGGCGTCGGGCGGTGCGGCACCCGCGGAGGGGTCGACGGTGAAGCTGGTCACGGCTCCTCCGCTCGCGGCTCGGGGGCGGTGACCCGCCCGTAGAATCGGGGGGTGAGCACCCCCCTGGTCAGCCTGCCCGTGCCCCGTGTGCCGGTGCGGCGCGTGCGGCTTCAGGATATCCCGGTGGATCGGCCCAAGCGGGTGCTGCTGGCGGCGCCGCGCGGCTACTGCGCCGGCGTGGACCGCGCCGTGGTGGCCGTGGAGAAGACGCTGGAGCGGTTCGGCGCGCCCGTGTACGTGCGCAAGCAGATCGTGCACAACATCCACGTCGTCACCGAGCTCGAGAGCAAAGGCGCGATCTTCGTCGACGAGGTCAACGAGGTGCCCGAGGGTGCCACCGTGGTGTTCAGCGCGCACGGGGTGTCGCCGGCCGTCGTCGCCGCCGCCTCCGACCGCGGGCTGCACGCGATCGACGCGACCTGCCCGCTGGTGACGAAGGTGCACCGCGAGGCGGTGCGCTTCGCCCGCGACGACTACGAGATCCTGCTGATCGGCCACCACGGCCATGAAGAGGTGGAGGGCACGGCGGGGGAGGCGCCCGGGCACGTCACCATCGTGAACTCGCCCGACGAGGCAGACACCGTGCAGGTGAAGGACCCGTCGAAGGTGGTGTGGCTGTCGCAGACCACGCTGTCGGTGGATGAGACCATCCAGACCGTGCGGCGGCTGCGCGAACGCTTTCCCGAGCTGCACGATCCGCCCTCGGACGACATCTGCTACGCCACGCAGAACCGTCAGGTGGCGATCAAGAAGGTCGCCGCGCGCGCGGAGCTGGTGATCGTGGTGGGCTCGGCCAACTCGTCGAACAGCGTGCGGCTGGTGGAGGTCGCCCTGGAGAGCGGGGCGAAGGCGGCGCATCGCGTCGACTACGCCGACGAGGTGCGCCAGGAGTGGCTCGACGGTGTGGCCACCGTCGGGGTGACCAGCGGAGCGTCGGTGCCGGAGGTGCTGGTGCAGCAGGTGCTGGCCGAGCTCGCGCACGCCGGCTACCGCGACGTGGAGCAGGTGCGCACGGC
>CAYLMS010000308.1:0-2649 GCA_964384455.1 uncultured Microbacterium sp.
TCATGCGACTCTTCAATGGTTCGACCCCGAATCAAACGGAACGCACTGAAAGCACTGCAACCCCGATGCACCGGGAACTTCCGGACAAAACCTTAAACACCAGGAGGATTGGCGCTCATGGCAACTCCGACCACTGACAAGCAACTGTCAAGCTGGCCGATCACGCGACTCAAGCCTGACCCCACACAACCTCGGCGGGAGTTTGATCCCAGTAGCCTGGAAGAGCTGGCCAACAACATGGCCAGGAACGGACAGATTTCGCCGATCATTGCCTATGTTGATCCGGCAGCAAGCGACACACTGATCGTCGTAGATGGTGAACGGCGATTGCGAGCGGCACAGCGGATTCCGTTGGAAACCATGGATGGCATCATCCTACCGGGCCCGCCGGGGGCAACGGAACTGTTACTCGACCAACTGTCGGTCAATCACTTCCGTGAAGCACTCAGTGTGCGTGATCAAGGTGCGGCGTTTCGCAAACTGATCTCCGACTTGGGCCTGACGCAGGCCGAACTTGCAACACGCCTGGGGATCAGCGAAAGCCAGGTGAGCAAGGTGCTCTCGCGTGATCGCATTGCGCCGGAGTTGCTGCCGCTGGCCGACAGCCTGGAGGCGAGTGTCGTGCCGCTGATTGCTCGACTGTCGCCGAGTGAACAGCACGAAACGATGGCATTTGCGACCACGGTAAACGAACTGGGCAAACGGCCCACTCGCGATCAGGTGCAGGCGTTTGTATCGCAGCGGAAGCCGAAACCACCCTCGGCCCGGGCGAAGACTTTCACGGGGAAAGTCGAAGAAC
Organism: uncultured Microbacterium sp.; assembly: GCA_964384455.1. Taxonomy (GTDB): domain Bacteria; phylum Actinomycetota; class Actinomycetes; order Actinomycetales; family Microbacteriaceae; genus Microbacterium. The sequence continues at coordinate 800 of CAYLMS010000308.1, forward strand.
GCCAGTTTCGGATCGCATTGAAGCCGGATGATACCCACGAGGCCCTTATCGAGAGTTTGAACGCGTTGATCAATCTCGTTCGCAAAAATCGCCACATTCCGGTGGTCAACCTGAACGTCCTTTTCGGCAACTGATTCGCTCTTTCCACACCGTGCCTTTTTGGTGGTCGGAGCGTCCGACACGCCCACGGTCTGTCCTCACCGACTCGTTTTGATTGGAGGGACCGATGTTTGGCTGGCTGACTGGCTCGCCTCGCCGACCGCAGGAAGGAGCCGACGGATTGCGATTCGGGGCAGAGCGAATCACAATCGATCAATTGTTCAGTGGTGTGGCCCTGATTGGAGCCACGGGGAGCGGCAAGACGAGTTTCATGGAGTTGCTGTTGCTGCAACTGGCCAAACACCCCACTCGGCCGGGGATTTTGTGGGCGTGTGCCAAATCGGATGAAGCCGCGCGGGCGGAAAAAATCGCTCGGAAAGCCGGGCGGCAAAGAGACTTCATTCGATTCTCTGCAGATGGTACGGACACGTTCAATTTGTTTGGTTACTTGCAAGGACCACTCAAGCAAGAGGCCAGCGGCATCGCTCGATTCTGCGATCGCATGGCCGCACTGGCGTCTGCCAACTCGGGTTCTGGTAATGATAAAATCTGGCAAACTCAGTCGACTCTCCTTTTAGCGCATTGCCTGGCCCTGTTCGCGGCCTGTGGTCAACAACCCACACCGCAATCCCTCTTTGATGTCATCATCTCCGTGCCCAAGGATCGGGCTGCGGCCCAGAGTGATGAGTTCCTGCTCGAGACCACGTGCGGTCAGAAAATTGTGAAGGGCCAGAAACGCTATCAGGCAGGCCTGCTGTCACCGGCCGAAAAGCAAGCCTTTGAACGGGCAGTCAACTATGTCCTGACCTATGCCCCGGGACTGGGAGATCGCTTTTTGGGAAGTGTGATCGGAACGGCGGCCACGGGGTTAGCTCCGTTCTTGCAACCCCCGTTTCACGACCTGTTCGGCTCGACGAAAACCACCATCCCGCCCGACTTACTGCTCGATTGTGCCATCATCGCACTCGATTTTCCGAGTGTTCTTGGCCCCAGTGCCTATGTCGCTCAGGCGGCGTATGTGCAACTGGCTCAGATGCTGTTGTTGTCCTCACCACGCGGGCAACGGCGACCCGTTGTGATTGTTCGAGACGAGTGTCAATGGCTCGTATCACCCGACTGGGATTCTCGCGTTCAGACGATTGCACGCAGTCATGGCATTATTTCGATTTCGGCCTGTCAGGGCCATGCTGCCTTGATCGATGCATTTGGTGGCGATGAAGCCGCCCGGGTGCGTGCGACAGGGTTTCTGGGGAGCCACGTCATCCATGTGGTGTTCAATGTTGGTGCCGATATTGAGACTCGGGACCACTATGTCAAGCTCGCAGGCAACACCCGGCAAATGATGTACTCGGGCAATTCGCAACACAACTGCCATCCCGACTTGATCGATCGAATGCTTGGCATCACCACCAACCATGGCATTGGCTGGACCGAACAACTTTTACCAACCATTCCACCGGAAATGTTCACATCCTTGAAACGGGGAGGTCGTGACCACCGATTTGTGATTGAAGCCATGCTGTTTCAACCGGGGCGAACCTTCGCCAATGGATATCCGTTCACTCAGATTGAGTTTCAACAAGACATTACCCCTTAACTCTATGGAGAGTCACTATGCAAGAATCCCATAAACCGCCCTCCTTTCCGCAAGATGCTGTCTTCGCCAGTCAACTGATCATGCTGGTAATCCGGATGATCGCCTACCCGATGGAGTTGATCACTCGCCGATGGGGCACGATGGGTTGCAGATA
>CAYLMS010000309.1:0-2613 GCA_964384455.1 uncultured Microbacterium sp.
TCAGGCCCGTAGATTTCGGCCACGATGGGCGAAAGCACCGGCGGGCCGGGCGGCATGGATCAACCGCCGTTCACCGAGCGCACGGGGCTGACCACGTGGGACTTCGACACGCTGCCTGCGGCCGTCGAGCTGCGCGTGCCAGGCGGCGTCGTGCGCGGTTACCCCGCACTGATCGACGAGGGCCGCTCGGTGGCGCTGCGCACCGAGGTCAGCGCACAGGCCGCCGCCGCGGCCTCGCGCGCCGGCCTGCGCCGGTTGCTGCTGCTGTCGGTGCCCTCCGCCGCCGGCTACGTGCTCGAGCACCTCACCCAGGCCGAGAAGCTGGTGCTGGCCGCCTCGCCGTACCCCAGCGCCGCCGCGCTCATCGAGGACTGCCGCGCCGCCGTGGCGGATGCCGTGATCGCCCGCGCCACGACGACCGCCGAGGTGCGCGACCGCACGCAGTTCGAGGCCGTGCGCGACGCCTTCGGGGCGGTCGCGGTCGACGAACTGTTCGCCTGCGTGGCGCTGACCGCCCGCATCCTCACCCGATCCCGTGAGGTGGATCGTGCGCTGAAGCAGCACACCAGCATGACCCTGTTGGGGGCGCTCGGCGATCTGCGCGCCCAGCTGGCGGGCCTGCTGCCGCCCGGCTTCGTGGCGCAGACCGGCGTGACGCGCCTCGCGCACCTGCCGCGCTACCTCGACGGCATGCTGCACCGGCTGCGCGGCCTCGGCGACGACCCCGGCCGTGACCGCACGCGGCTCACCGAGTTTCAGCGGGCGGCGGCGGCGTTCGCCGACGCCGGCGGCGACATCCCGCTCGCCGCTGGCAGCGCCGAGACCCTGGTGCGCGCGCGCTGGCTGCTCGAGGAGTACCGCATCAGCCTGTTCGCGCAGACGCTCGGCACGGCCGAGCCGGTGTCGCTGCAGCGCATCCAGAAGGCGCTGCGCGGGTCGGGCTAGCCGCCGGTGGCGATCGGCCTGCCCGGCGTGTTCGACCAGGCGCTCCACGATCCGGTGAACACCCCGGCGCTCACCCCGAGCTCGCCGAGCACCAGCGCGGTGTGCGCGGCCGTGACACCCGAGCCGCAGTACGCGGCCACCGGCGTGCCCTCGCGCACCCCGACCTCGGCGAACACCGCTGCGAGCTCGGCGGCCGCGCGCAGCGTGCCGTCGGGTCGCAGCAGCGACGCCATCGGCACGTTCACGGCGCCGGGGATGTGCCCGGCCACCGGGTCGATCGCCTCGGCCTCGCCCCGGTAGCGCTCCGGGGCGCGCGCGTCGATCAGCACCCCGGATGCCGGGAACGCTGCGGCCTGGTCGATCGTCAGCTCCCCCGCATCCGTGTCGACCAGCGTCACCGCGCCGGCCGCCGGCACCACCTCGCCCTGCTCGACGGGGTAGCCGGCCGCGACCCACGCCGCGAGCCCGCCGTCGAGCACCCGCACCGCGACACCGGCGCGGCGCAGCATCCACCACGCCCGCGCGGCGCCGAGGCCCTTCGCGTCGTCGTACACGACCACCGGCTCGCCGTCGCGCAGTCCCCAGCGGTGCGCCGCCGCTTGCAGCACGGCGTGCGAGGGCAGCGGATGCCGCCCCTCGGCGGGTGCGCCGTGGCGCGACAGCTCGTGTTCGAGGTCGACCCACACGGCGCCGGGCAGGTGGCCGCGCAGATAGGCCGCGTGCCCGTCGGGGTCGGCGAGGCTCCAGCGCACGTCGAGCAGGTGGATGCGTGCGCCCGTGGCGAGCAGCTCGTGCAGGCCGGCGGCGCTGAGCAGATTCGACATGTCTTCATCCTCTCGCGGCCCGTAGGCTCGAGGCATGACCGGACTGCGGTGGGGCGTGCTGGCCCCGGGAGGCATCGCCCGCCTGTTCGTGCGCGACCTGCGCATCGCGGGCTTCGACGTGAGCGCTGTCGGGTCGCGCTCGCTCGCCCGGGCGCAGGCCTTCGCCGCCGAGTTCGGCATCGCGCGCGCCCACGGCAGCTACGAAGACCTGGTCGGCGACCCCGAGGTCGACATCGTCTACATCGCCAGCCCGCATCCGATGCACGCCGAGCACGCGGTGCTGGCGCTGCGGGCCGGCAAGCACGTGCTGGTCGAGAAGCCGTTCACGCTCACCGCCGCCGAGGCGGCCCAGGTGCAGGCCGTGGCGGCCGAACGCGGGCTGCTCGCGCTCGAGGCGATGTGGACGCGCTACCTGCCCCACATGGTGCGGGTGCGCGAGCTGCTGCGCGACGGCGCCCTCGGCGAGGTGCGTGCCGTGTCGGCCGATCACACCCAGCGGCTGTCGGCAGATCCCGCGCACCGCATCAACGCGCTCGAACTGGGCGGCGGGGCGCTGCTCGATCTCGGCGTGTACCCGATCTCGTTCGCGTGGGACGTGCTGGGCGCCCCGACCCGGATCGTTTCAGCCGGGCGCTGCTCGCCCACCGGCGCCGACACCGAGGTCGCCACGATCGCCACCCATGCCGACGGCGCACTGTCGACCTCGCTCTCGTCCTCGCGCGCGGCGGGCCCGAACACGGCGCACATCGTCGGCACGCGCGCGCGGATCGACATCGATCGGGTGTGGTACGCGGCCACCTCGTTCCGGCTGACCGCGCCCGACGGCACCGTGCTCGAGACGTTC
>CAYLMS010000310.1:0-2602 GCA_964384455.1 uncultured Microbacterium sp.
ACGTTGATCGCGGGGAACAGCAGCGCGCCCGCAGCGGCCAGCTCCTACAGCCGGTGCACGCCGGTGGTCGTCTCCTCCGACACGCCGAGGATGCCGGCGGCGACCCTGGTGAAGCGCTGCGGGTCGGCGGCGAGGCTGCGGCGCAGCACGTCGAGCACGACGCGCTGCTCACGGCCGTCGGCATCCGTCGCCGCGGGCACGGTCCCCGCCGCCTCTGCCTGCACGCCGCGGTGCACGAGCAGCGTCGCATCGCCGCCGTCATCGAGGATCAGGTTCGGGCCGTCGAAGCCCTCGGCCGACCAGTCGAGGATGCGCTCGGTGAACGCCCAGTACTGCTCCAGCGTCTCGCCCTTGTGCGCGAACACGGGCACGCCCCTGGGCGCGTCCACGGTGCCGGTCGGGCCGACGGCGACCGCCGCGGCCGCCTCGTCCTGGGTGGAGAAGATGTTGCAGCTGGCCCAGCGCACCTGGGCGCCGAGCGCCGTGAGCGTCTCGATCAGCACCGCCGTCTGCACGGTCATGTGCAGTGAGCCGGCGATGCGCGCGCCGCGCAGCGGCTGCGACCCACCGTACTCGGCGCGCAGCGCCATCAGCCCGGGCATCTCGTTCTCGGCGAGCCGGATCTGATGCCTGCCCGCGGTCGCCAGCGACAGGTCGGCGACGGAGAACTCGGGCGCGGTCAGGGTGTCGTGAGAGGCCATCCCGCCATTCTCGCACCGCGCTCGGGCGGCTTCACGCGCTGAGCGTCTCGTGGCGCACGACGATCCAGCCGCGCGGCACCGACAGCCGGTCGGTGTGCACGGCGCACAGGTCGTGCGCGTGCGGGTCGTGCTCGCCGCCGAGCGGACCGACGACGGCCATCTGGTCGCCGTAGTCGTAGGTCAGGGTCGAGGTGGCCTCGCGGGCGCATCCCACTTTGGAGCAGAGTCTGTCGCGCATCCCCGCCACGGTATCCGCGGCCGCCGCCGTCGGGGGTCAGCCTCGCCGCGCACCTCTAGGATGGGCGCATGAGAAGGCGCCGCCTCGGTCATGCACAGGCCGCGCCGGCACGTCCGTCGCGGCATGGCAGGCACGGCCGCCTGGGCCGCAGCGCGGTGGTGCGTCCGCCGCTGCCGCCGCTGGAGACGCGCATCGACCGGTTCGACCTGTCGATCGGCACGGTGGCGGAGTTCCTGCGTTCGGCGTGGCCCGAGTTGCGCGAGGTGAGCTTCGAGATCGGCGCGATGCCCGCCGACCCCGACCCGGAACGGGGCATCCCGCGCTGGCACGTCGATCGACAGCAGCGGCGCATCGTGCTGTTCCGGGTGCCGATCGAGCGGCTGGGGCATCCGTTCGACGAAGACGAACTGCACCGCCGCATGATGGTCGAGGGCGCGGTGTTCCGCGCGGCCGCCGAGTACCTGGACCGCGACCCGTGGGACCTCGGCGCCGAACGCTTCCGCTACTTCTGAGCGGCTACGGGTACACCCGCAGCGCCCCGGCGGCGGCATCGGTCGGCCAGACCGCGAATCCCGCGATCGCCCCGGGCGCGGCGAACACCACCATCGCGTGCACGTCGGCCGCTGCGCCGGGGTCGATCCGCCAGTTGCTCAACTGCGCCAGCGGCACCGCGGCCGAGCCCGACGCCGGCACCGTCACCTGCTGCGCCGCACCGCCGTCCTGCGCCACGGTGACCGTGGCCGCCACCGATGCCGAGTTGGTCAGTTGCAGCACCGGCGCCACGCCTGCGGGCACTGCCACCGGCGCCGGCCCGTCGAGCGCGGGAGCGGAGGTGAACCAGGCGAAGTCGGAGCCTGCGCCGAACCCGGTGGTCTGCCAGGCGGCCGCCACGACCGGCGTGTCGGACGTCACGGCGATGGTGTACGCGCCGGGCTGCAGGCCGCCGAGCTCCACCTCGGTGGGGGTGTCGGCGGCCAGCGGCACCGAGGTCGGCCGCAGCGCCGGGCGGTCGGCCCCCACCGCGGTGACCGTGACCGTGGCGGCGCCGGTGCGGCCGGGCGAGAGCACGCGCACCAGCGTGGCGACGTTGGATGCTCCGGCCTGACCGGGCACGGCGGTGACCGTGACGCCCGGGATCACCTGCGTGGTGGCGGTGCCGGCGATCGCCGACTCGAGATCGACACCGCCGGGGATGAGGGTGCGCACGATGCTCGACTGCAGGCTCGCCCGCACCGGCGCCCCGGTGGCGGTGACCCGCACTACCGGGCTCTGCATGCCCAGCGCCAGTCCTGCGAGCGGCAGCACGCGCTGCGTGTGCGCCGGCACGATGAGCGCGGCGGCACCGGGCGGCACGACGGCGCCGGCAGTGCCGTAGACGGTCAGCTGCACGGTGGCGGCCACGTCGGCGGGGTTGGCGACGAGCACCAGATCGGCGGAGCCGGTGGTGGCCGCCCCGCCCACCAGCCACGAGTCGAACAGTGCGGGCCGGCACGCGTCGGCGGCGAACCCCGACAGATCTTCGCTGGTCACGCTCGCCGACTGCGCCGCGGTGACGGCGGTGGCGACGCCGTCGTGCGGCGAGGCGACGAATGCGAGCGCGCCGGTCTCGCCCTGCACGTCGGGCGCGGCCAGCATGCGCTGCGCGGGCCGACCGGCGGAGGAT
>CAYLMS010000311.1:0-2583 GCA_964384455.1 uncultured Microbacterium sp.
GTGAAGCGCTCTAACCGCCTGAGCTATACCCCCGCTGCGACGGCGCACGCCGTCAACCTCCAAGACTTTACCCGACCTGCGGGCTTTGCGAAAATCCCGCTCAGTTGGAGGTGAAGCCCACCAGGATGCCGCCGGTGACCTTGACCGCGAGGTTGTAGATTCCGGCCACCACGGCGCCGAGCACCGTCACGACGATGAGGTCGAGGATGGCGACGACCGACGCGAACGCCATCACCTGCGGGAACCCGATGATCGAGCTCACCGCCACTCCGCCGTCGGTGATCGACTTGAACAGTTCGTCGAGCTTGGCGATCAGACCGGTGGCCGAGATCACGCCGTAGATCAGCAGGAAGCTGACCACCGTCACCACGGCGATCGCGATCGCGGCGAGGAACGACATCTTCACCGCCGACCAGAAATCGACGTACACCAGGCGCAGCCGCACCTGCTTGGCGCTGGCCTTGTGGGTGGACTTCTTGGCGAGCTTGTCCGCTACCGTGCTCATGCGTCAGGTCCGCTCTCTTCGGGGTTCTCGGGGGATTCGGCCGCCGCCTCGGGCTGCGCCGCGACGGTCTCGTCAGCGGCATCCGCCAGGCCCCGCTCACTGTTGCGGGCGATCGCGAGGATCGAGTCGCCGTCGTCGACGCGGGCGAACACGACTCCCATCGTGTCCCTGCCCTTCGCGGGCACCTCGGCCACGCTGGAGCGTACCACCTTGCCGCTGGCAAGAACCACCAAGACCTCGTCGTCCTCGCCCACGATCAGTCCGCCGGCGAGGTCGCCGCGGTCGTCGTTGAGCTTGGCGACCTTGATGCCGAGTCCGCCGCGGCTCTGCCCGCGGTACTGGTCCACAGCGGTGCGCTTCGCGTAGCCGCCCTCGGTCGCCACGAACACGAATCCACCGTCGTTCGCCACCGATGCCGACAGCAGACTGTCGCCCGCACGGAACGCCATGCCCTTCACTCCGCTGGTCGCGCGCCCCATCGGGCGCAGCGCCTCGTCGGTGGCCGTGAAGCGCAGCGACATGCCGTGGCGGCTGATCAGCAGGATGTCGTCGCCCTCGTCGACGAGCAGCGCGCTGACCACCTCGTCGCTGCCGACTGCCTCTTCGTCACCCTCGGACTCGTCGCCCTCCTCGACCTCTCCGCCGCGCAGCCGGATGGCGATGACGCCGCCCTGCCGGTTGGTGTCGTAGTCGGCCAGGCGCGTCTTCTTCACCAGCCCCGAGCGCGTCGCGAGCACGAGATAGGTCGCCACCTGGTAATCGCGGATGTCGAGGATCTGTGCGATCTCCTCCCCGGGCTGCAGCGCGAGCAGATTCGCGACGTGCTGGCCCTTCGCATCCCGGCCCGCCTCGGGCACCTCGTACGCCTTGGTGCGGTAGACCCTGCCCTTGGTCGTGAAGAACAGCAGCCAGTGGTGCGTGGTGGTCACGAAGAAGTGCTCCACCACGTCATCCGCCCGCAGTTGCGCGCCCTTCACGCCCTTCCCGCCGCGGTGCTGCGAGCGGTAGTTGTCACTGCGGGTGCGCTTGATGTAGCCGCCGCGCGTGACGGTGACCACCATCTCCTCTTCGGGAATGAGGTCTTCGACGCTCATGTCGCCGTCGAAGCCTGGCACGATCGCGGTGCGCCGCTCGTCGCCGAACCGCTCGACGATCGCCACCAGCTCGTCGCGGATGATCGTGCGCTGCCTGCCGGGAGTGGCGAGGATGTCCTTGAAGTCGACGATTTGCGCCTCGAGCTCGGTCGCCTCGTCGAGGATCTTCTGCCTCTCCAGCGCTGCCAGCCGGCGCAGCTGCATGTCGAGGATGGCCTGAGCCTGGTCGTCGTCGATGTCGAGCAGGGTCTTCAGGCCCTCGCGCGCGTCGTCCACCGTGGGCGAGCGGCGGATCAGCGCGATCACCTCGTCGAGCGCGTCGAGCGCCTTGAGGTATCCGCGCAGGATGTGCATGCGGCGTTCGGCCTTGGCCAGGCGGAACCGCGTGCGGCGCACGATCACCTCGACCTGGTGGCTCACCCAGTGCGAGATGAACCCGTCGAGCGACAGCGTGCGTGGCACGCCGTCGCCGATCGCGAGCATGTTCGCGCCGAAGTTCTCCTGCAGCTGGGTGTGCTTGTACAGGTTGTTCAGCACGACCTTGGCCACGGCGTCGCGCTTGAGCACGATCACCAGCCGCTGCCCGGTGCGGCCGCTGGTCTCGTCGCGGATGTCGGCGATGCCGGCCACCTTGCCGTCACGGGCGAGGTCGGCGATCTTCAGCGCCAGGTTGTCGGGGTTCACCTGGTACGGCAGCTCGGTGATCACCAGGCACGTGCGTCCCTGGATCTCTTCGATGCTCACCACGGCGCGCATCGTGATCGAGCCGCGCCCGGTGCGATAGGCGTCGGCGATGCCGCGCACGCCGAGAACCTGCGCGCCGGTGGGAAAGTCGGGGCCCTTGATGCGCTGCATCAGCGCTTCGAGCAGCTCCTCGCGCGAAGCATCCGGATGCTCCAGCGCCCACAGCGCACCGTCGGCCACCTCGCGCAGATTGTGCGGCGGGATGTTGGTGGCCATGCCCACGGCGATGCCCACCGAGCC
>CAYLMS010000312.1:0-2576 GCA_964384455.1 uncultured Microbacterium sp.
CCGGCACCGGCGGCGCGCCCGTGGTCGCCAAGATCGCCAAGTCGATCGGTGCGCTGACGATCGGCGTGGTCACGAAGCCGTTCTCGTTCGAGGGCCGCCGCAGGCAGCAGCAGGCCGAATCGGGCGTCGCGCGCCTCAAGGAGGAGGTCGACACGCTCATCGTGGTGCCCAACGACCGGCTGCTGGAGATCAGCGATCGCGGCATCTCGATGATCGAGGCGTTCGCCACGGCCGACCAGGTGCTGCTGGCCGGCGTGCAGGGCATCACCGATCTGATCACCACGCCCGGCCTGATCAACCTCGACTTCGCCGATGTGAAGTCGGTGATGCAGGGCGCCGGCTCCGCACTGATGGGCATCGGCTCCGCACGCGGCGCGGACCGCGCGATCAAGGCCGCCGAGCTGGCCGTCGAGTCGCCGCTGCTGGAGGCATCGATCGAAGGCGCGCACGGCGTGCTGCTGTCCATCCAGGGCGGCTCGAACCTGGGCATCTTCGAGATCAATGACGCCGCGCAGCTGGTCAAGGAGGCCGCGCACCCCGAGGCGAACATCATCTTCGGCACCGTCATCGACGACACCCTCGGCGACGAGGTGCGCGTGACGGTGATCGCCGCGGGCTTCGACGGCGGCGAGCCGCTGCCTAAGATCGAGCCGATCACCGTGCAGCGGCAGACGTCGTCGCTGCCGCCGCTGGCCGACGTCGTCGCCGACGCCGACGTCGCGGAGCGCGCGACGGTGCCGGTGGGTGTGTCCGAGCCCAGCGGCTACGACTCCGTGTTCGACGACGGCGACCTCGACATCCCCGACTTCCTCAAGTAGTGGAGCTCGCGGCAAGGCTGACGCGCCTCGACGCGCAGCTCGCCGAGGCGGCGCGGGCGGCCGGCCGCGATCCGGGCGAGTTGACCCGCATCGTCGTGACGAAGTTCCACCCGGCGGCTCTCGTGCGGGCGCTGCATGCGCTGGGTGTGCGCGATGTGGGCGAGAACCGTCAGCAGGAGCTGAGCGCCAAACGGGCCGAGGTCGGCGCGCTCGACGGCCTGCGCTGGCACTTCATCGGCCAGGCGCAGACCAACAAGGCGCGCGCGATCCGGGCTGCGGCATCCGTCGTGCACTCGCTCGACCGGGCGCGGCTCGCCGACGCACTGGATGCCGCGGCCAACGAGGCCGCGCCGGAGCTCGATGTGCTGCTGCAGGTGAACCTCACCGACGATCCGGCACGCGGCGGGGCGCAGCCCGACGACCTTGCGAAGCTGACGGAGCACGTGCTCGGATGCCGCACCCTGAGCCTGCGCGGCGTGATGGCCGTCGCCCCGCTGGATGAGGAGCCGGCCCGTGCCTTCGCCCGATTGCGCGCGCTGTCCGACCGGGTGCGGCAGCTCGCGCCCGGCGCGTCGTGGATTTCGGCGGGTATGACCGGCGACTTCGTCGAGGCGATCGCCGCGGGCGCGACACACCTGCGGATCGGCACCGCAATCACGGGTCCGCGGCCCGCAGACGGTTAACCTCGGATCAGGACGCACACAGGAGGATGCGATGTCGAACCCGCTGAAGAAGACCATGGTGTACCTGGGTCTTGCCGACGAGGAGGGCGTGTACGACGAGCCCGCCCCGCAGTCGAGGGGAGCGCAGCGGCAGGAACGACAGGAGCGTCAGGAGACCGAGGTGCGTCAGGCGCCCGTCACGCCGCTGCGCAGGCCCGCGGTCGTGCGACAGGCCGCACCCGCCGCTCTCAGCGAGATCCTCACGGTGCACCCCAAGCAGTACCGCGACGCGCAGCTGATCGCCGAGAGCTTCCGCGAAGGCATTCCGGTGATCATCAACCTGTCGCAGATGAGCGACGCCGACGCGCGCCGCCTGATCGACTTCGCCAGCGGGCTGTCGCTGGGCCTGTACGGCCGCATCGAGCGCGTCACCAGCAAGGTGTTCCTGCTCTCGCCCGAGAACATCGCGACCTCCGGCGACGGTTCGATCGCGGCGGGCGATGCGGAGCCGGCGGCGTTCGCGCAGTAGCCGCCCGTGGCAGTCGTCCAGTTCATCGCGGCGGTCCTCAACCTCCTGATCATCCTGTACATCCTCGTGCTGCTGGCACGGCTCGTGATGGACTACATCCCGCTGTTCTCCCGCGAATGGCGTCCGCGCGGCGCCGGGCTGGTCGCCGCGGAGCTCGTGTACACGGTCACCGACCCGCCGATCAAGCTGCTGCGGCGAGTCGTCCCGCCGCTGCGGGTGGGCCCGGTGGCGATCGACTTCGCGTTCACCATCACCCTGCTGCTGTGCTTCGTGCTGCTCGCGATCACGCGCAGCCTTTCCGGGTGATGCGCCTTCTCGCGACCGACCCATGCGCCGACTATGCTGGCTGGATGACGCGCCCCAGGGTGCGCCCTCGACATCGGCCGACCTGATCCCCCGGAAGAGGAAACCATGGCACTGACACCCGAGGACGTCGTCACGAAGCAGTTCCAGCACGTGCGCTTCAAGGAGGGCTTCGACCCCGACGAGGTGGACGACTTCCTGGACGAGATCGTCGTCGAGTGGCGCAAGGCCCTCGCCGAGAACGAGGAGCTGAAGGCGAAGCTC
>CAYLMS010000313.1:0-2568 GCA_964384455.1 uncultured Microbacterium sp.
ATTCGACAGGCTCAGGGACCACCCATTCGACAGGCTCAGGGACCACCCATTCGACAGGCTCAGGGACCACCCATTCGACGGGTCCGGTCGACGTGCCGGTCATCGAGGTGTCGGGGCGCACGCATCCGGTGGAGATCCGCTACCGGCCGGCGGATACCGACGGCGACGACGTCGACGGCATCGTCGCCGCGCTGCGCGAGCTCGACGCCGAGCCCGCGGGCGATGTGCTGGTCTTCCTGCCCGGTGAGGCCGAGATCCGCGACGCGATGGATGCCGTGCGCGGAATGTACGCCGCCGATGCGCGGCCCACCGAGGTGCTGCCGCTGTACGGCAGGCTGTCCGCCGCCGAGCAGCACCGCGTGTTCGAGCCGTCCGCGCGGGCCGGCGTGCGCCGGCGCGTGATCCTCGCCACCAACGTCGCCGAGACCAGCCTCACCGTGCCAGGCATCCGCTATGTCGTCGATACCGGCACCGCGCGCCTCTCGCGCTACAGCAACCGCAGCAAGATCCAGCGACTGCCGATCGAGCCGGTATCGCAGGCATCCGCACTGCAGCGCTCGGGGCGCGCCGGGCGCACCTCTCCGGGGATCGCGATCCGGCTGTACGCGGAAGACGACTTCGCGCGCCGCGACGAGTACACCACGCCCGAGATCCTGCGCACCAGCCTGGCTTCGGTGGTGCTGCAGATGCTCGCGCTCGGGTTCGGCGACATCCGCAGCTTCCCGTTCCTCACGCCGCCCGATTCTCGGGGCGTCTCGGCGGCGCTCGACCTGCTGCTCGAACTCGGCGCGGTCGAGCAGCGGCGCACTGCCGACCCGCCGGTGCTCACGCGGATGGGTCGAGAGCTCGCGCGGCTGCCGATCGACCCGCGCTTCGCCCGCATGCTGCTGCAGGCCAAGCGCACCGGAGTGCTCACCGAGGTCACCGCCATCGTGGCCGGTCTGTCGATCCAGGACGTGCGCGAGCGCCCCGAGGCCCAGCGCGAGGCCGCCGACCGCCTGCACGCACGCTTCACCGACCCCACGAGTGACTTCCTCACGCTGCTGAACCTGTGGAACCACCTGCAGGAGCAGCAGCGGCAACTGGGCTCGAGCGCCTTCCGGCGGCTGTGCCGCGCCGAGCACCTCAACTATGTGCGCGTGCGGGAATGGGTCGACGTGCACCGCCAGCTGCAGTCGATGCTCGGTCGCCAGCAGGCCGCGGGCACCGCCGATCCCGACGCCGTGCACCAGGCGATCCTCGCCGGCCTGCTCTCCCACCTGGGGCTCGTCGACGATCGCTCGGCTACGCCCGCCGCGAAGAAGGGCCGGGCGCCGCGGCACTACCTGGGCGCCCGCGGCACGCGGTTCGAGATCTTCCCCGGCTCCGCGCTGCGCGCGAAGCGCCCCGCCGCCGTGATGGCGGCCGAGCTGGTCGAGACCTCGCGGCTCTACGCGCGCACCGTCGCCGCCATCGATCCGGCCTGGGCCGAGCCGCTCGCGGGCGACCTCGCCAAGAGCCGGCTCAGCGATCCGCACTGGTCGAAGGATGCCGGTGCCGCCGTCGCCGCAGAGACCGTCACCCTGTTCGGGGTGGAGATCGTGGCGCGCCGGCGTGTGCTGCTCGGGCGGGTCGATCCGGCGCAGGCGCGCGAGCTGTTCGTGCGCCACGCCCTCGTTGCGGGCGAGTGGGATGCGGCGCGGCTCGACCAGCGGCTCGGCGGATTCGTGCGCCGCAACGCCGAACTGCGCCGCCGGCTGGAGCGGATCGAAGAGCGCGAACGCCGCCGCGACATCCTCGCGGGCGACGAGGCGGTGTTCGCGTTCTACGACGCGCGCGTGCCGCACGAGGTCACCGACGTGCGGCAGTTCGAGGCGTGGTGGAAGGATGCCTCGGCCCACACGCCGCGGCTGCTCGATCTCACCGAGGCCGAACTGCTCGCCGGTTCCGCCCGGGCGGGTGCGGGGGACTTCCCCGGCCGCTGGCGCCAGGGCGATCAGGAGCTCACCCTGGCCTACCGGTTCGAGCCGGGCGCGCCCGACGACGGCGTCACCGTCGTCGTGCCGCTCGCGCTGCTGGCAAGGCTCCGCCCCGACGGCTTCGACTGGCAGGTGCCCGGGCTGCGCGACGAGCTCGTCGCCGCGCTGCTGCGCGCACTGCCCAAGGCCATCCGGCGGCACGTGGTGCCTGCGGCGGACTGGGCGGCGAAGCTCTCGGTCGAACTCGCCGGCCTGGGTCCGGAGTCGCACGACGGGCTGCCGCCGCAGGGGCTGCGCGAGGCGCTCGCCGCCCGCATCCGCATCGTCGCCAACCAGCCGGTCGGTGAGGACGATTTCGAGCTCGACCGGGTGCCCGGCCATCTGCGCATGTCGTTCCGCGCGGTCGACGAGCGCGGCCGCACGGTGGGATCGGATCGCGACCTGCGGTCGCTGCAGCACCGGCTGGCCGACCGGTCGCGGCAGGCGGTGGCGGCCGCCCTTCGACAAGCTCAGGGACCGAAGGGGGCCACTCAGGAACTGGAGGATGCGGCGGAACGGTTGCTGAGCCCGTCGAAGCACCCGGAGAGCCCAACGGAACGGTTGCTGAGCC
>CAYLMS010000314.1:0-2566 GCA_964384455.1 uncultured Microbacterium sp.
CGTCAGCGAACACCTGGTCCTGGTCGGGCTTGTCGGTGTTCAGCGTCTGGCTGGCGGGGATGGAGTACGTGTTCTGGAACGACTTCCACTCCGTCAGGCCCTTCTGCGCCGAGTCGCTGGCGAAGCCGGCCTTCCACTTGCCGCCGCTCTGGGTGGCGATGTCCCCGCCCGCGTCCCAGACCCACTGCATGGCGCCGTACCAGTTCATGCCGGGCAGGTAGAACGCCGAGAAGTCCGGCGCGGGGTTCGCTGCCTTGAGCTTGTCCAGGTCGGCCTTCAGCTCGTCGTAGGTCGTGGGCGCGGCGGTGATGCCCGCCGCCGACCAGAGCTGCTTGTTGTAGACCACCGCACGCGCACCGGCGAACGACGGCACCGCGTACAGCTTGCCGTCGACCATGGCCGGGTCGGCCAGGCCGCCGAGCCAGGTCTGACCCTGAGCCAGCTCGTCCTTGTACTTGGTCAGGTCGGCCAGGCCGCCGCTCGCGGCGAACGTCGCCACCTGGGTGTTGCCCAGGTCGAGCACGTCCGGCGGGGTGTTGGATGCCAGTGCCGTGGTGATCTTGGTCGCGATGTCCTTCCACTGCTGCGTCTCGACCTTGACCTTGCCACCGGTCTCCTTGGTGAACTCGGCGTTGATCGCGGTCAGCGTGTCGACGGACAGGTCTCCGGCCATGGCCCACACGGTCAGCGTGCGGCCCTTTCCGTCGACCTTGCCGCTGTCGCCGCCGGTGCCGCCGCCGCTGGCGCAGCCGGCGAGCGTCACAGCGGCCACGCCGATGAGCGCGACAGCCCCGAACCTCTTGTTCATGGTGCCTTCCTTCGTGTTTCTCAGTTGGGTGAGCCGGGTGGCCCATCCGGGGGGATCTTTGCTGCTACGAGACGCCGAGCTGTCCCGACAGCACCATGACGGCCGCGCCGCGCAGGACGATGTCCTGGCCTTGCTCCGTCAGCCGGACTCGCACGCCGTCATGGAACTGGGCGAGCGTGCGAGCACGCAGAGTCTCGACGGTCGCGGCGATGAGGCTGCCGTCGAGGAGGTCGGCGGGGCCGGAGAGCACGATCTCCGGCAGGTCGAGGCCGCCCACGAGCGGGGCGATGGCGATGCCGAGCCGCTCTCCCGCGTCGCGCAGCACTCCCTCGCGCGCCTCGGCCGATGCGGCTGCAGCCACGCGCGACGACAGCGAAGGCACCGAGAGCCAGGCCTCGAGGCATCCGACCTTGCCGCACACGCACGCGGGGCCGCCGTCGGTGCCGACCGTGACGTGCCCGATCTCGCCCGCCGCGAAGTGCGCGCCGAGGGTGGGCTGACCGCCCGACAGCAGCGCGGCGCCGACGCCGCGACCCACCTTGATGAGCAGGGTGTCGTCGCCCGCGTCGCCGAAGGTGTACTCGGCCAGCACCGCGGCGTTGGCGTCGTTGGCGACGATGACGGGCACCGCGAGTTCGTCGGCGAGCAGCTGTTCCAGCGGCAGCCGCGACCAGGCGAAGTTCGGCGCCGACAGCACAGTGCCCGTGGGATCGACCACACCGGGCGTGCCGACGCCGACGCCGAGCACCGGCACAGGAGCCGCGGCCAGCAGTTCGCTCACCAGGGTGCGCACGGCGTCGAGTGCGGCATCGCCGCGGTCGTCGGCCGGGCGGTCCACTTCGCGACGCACGACGATCTCGCCGTCGAGCCGCAGCACGGCGCCGAGGAAGCGGGTGGAGCCGGACAGATCGATGCCGATGATGCAGTGGGAGTCGTGGTCGATGTCGACGAGCATCGCCGGCTTGCCCGGACCGGACGCCTCGCGCACGCCCTTCTCGATGACGATGCCGTCGGCGATCAGCTCGGCGACCAGATCGGACACCGTCACCCGGGTCAGCCCGGTCTCGCGCGACAGGTCGGCGCGGCTCATCGCTCCGCCGTGGAACAGCGTCTGCAGCAGCAGCGCACGGTTGTGCGCCCGCGCGTGCTCGGGAAGCACCTTGGCGCCCAGGCGCAGGCCGCGACCGGCACCGAACGCGTGGGCGTTCGCGGCAGGGACACCCGTCGTCCCGCGCAGTGCTTCCGTAGCCATGTTTGTTAGTAGACCTTACGAACAAACAATGCGCAAGCCTGACGAGCCGTTCGCTCGACGCCTTTACGAACTTGTTATCTTCGGCGCCGTCGCGGGCAGCGGTGTCAGCGCAGCGGGTCGATGATCGCGTTGAAGCTCGCCGAGGGCCGCATCACCCGCGTGACGAGCCCGGCGTCGGGGCGGTAGTAGCCGCCGATGTCGACCGGATGCCCCTGCACGGCGAGCAGCTCGGCGACGATGGTCGGCTCCCCCGCGAGAAGCGCTGCGGCGACCGGCCGGAACACGGCCGCCAGCTCCTCGTCGCGCGACTGCGCCGCGAGCTCGTGCGCCCAGTAGAGCGCGAGGTAGAAGTGGCTGCCGCGGTTGTCGAGGGCGCCCACCGCGCGCCCCGGCGAGCGATCGTGTTCGAGGAAGGTGCCGGTCGCGGCATCCAGCGTGTCGGCGAGCACCTGCGCGCGGGTGTTGCCGGTCACGGTCGCATAGTGCTCGAACGAGGCGGCCAGCGC
>CAYLMS010000315.1:0-2563 GCA_964384455.1 uncultured Microbacterium sp.
GCGTCTCGGGCTTGCCGGCGACGGTGGCCAGTCGTCCCACCGCGGTGTGCACGGCCGAGACCAGGGTGCCGTTCCCGGGGGCGACGCCGCGCGCCTGCGGGATCGTCCAGTCGGTGTTGGTGGCGATCCACGGGATGCCGCCCTCGTCTTCGGGCACTGCCAGCGCGAACGCCGCTTCGGCCAGCTGCGACCAGCCGACCTCAGGGGCGAATCCCTGCACCACGGCGGCGGGCGCATCGTCGGCGCTGCGGGTGACCCGGAAGCCGGCCCGCTCGGTCTCGACCACGAGTCCTTCCCCGCCGACCACCAGCACGGTCGCCCCCGCGGGCACGCGCTCGGCGAGCAGCCTCATGGCGGCCTGCGGGCTGGTGATCACGTCGGACGGCTCGGTGGGCAGCCCGAGCGCCGTCAGGTGCGCCGCCACCGTCGCGTCGGTGCGCGCCGCGTTGTTGGTGATGTACCCGAGTCGGGCGCCCTCCCTGCGCGCGCGCGCGAGGCTGTCGACAGCGTGCGGCAGCGCCCCCGCGCCGGCGTAGACGACTCCATCGAGGTCGGCGAGCACCGCGTCGACGCCGGTCAGCGGCGTGGCCGCCTCAGCGGGTGCGCGATCGTCCGCGCGCCGTGAGAACAGTCCCATCAGGATGCCTCGGGTTCGTGCGGCGGTTCGGCCGCCGGCTCAGTCGCCGGCTCGGTCGCTCGCTCGTGCGGGGGTTCATGCCGCACGTCGGGCATCTGCTCGGAGGTCTCGCCGGGAGTCCCTTCGAGGGCGTCCTCGAGGATCTCCTCGAGCACCTCCTCGACCACGACGAGATCGTCGGGCGCCGACGCCTCGTCCAGCGCCTGCACCGCGACCTCGGCGCGATGGCGCCACTGCTGCGCCTCGTCGTCGCGACCGAGATCCTCGAGCACGGCGGCCCTGGCGGCGAACAGTCCCGGGCTGTAATCGAACGCTCGCGACGGATCGAGCTCAGGGATATCGAGCTCGAGCAGAGCGCGCTCCGGGTCGCCGAGATCGAGCCGGGCGCCCGAGAGCGCGATCGCCAGTTCCACCCGCACCGCGGGGGTCAGCGTCGAAGCATCCACGGCATGCGCCGCCTCGATCGCGCGGTCGGGCCGGCCGACCCCGCGCTCGCTGTCGACGATGAGCGCGATCTGGTCGTCACGCCCGGAGATGCGGCGATAGGTGCGCAACTCACGCAACGCCAACGCGAAGTCGCCCGTCGCGTAGGCGGCGATCGCCACGGTCTCGCGCACGACCGCTACCCGGCCCGCACGCCGCGACGCCGCCTGCGCGTGCCGCAACGCCAGCGCGGGGTCGTCGTCGATCACGCTGGCCGCCATGGCCAGGTGACGCGCCACCTGCTCGGCGTTCTCCTTGCTGAGCGTCTTCAACTCGTTGCGCGCAGCGGGGTGCAGGTCTCGCGCAGTGAGATCTTCGGGCAGCTCCGGCACGTCGGACTGACGGCGCTCGGAGTCCTGCGGTGGGCGTGTGCCGCGGCGCTCGGCGAAGTGCCGGGGTGCGCCGGCGCCGCTGCGCCCGGCGGTGCTGTCGGGCCGCCCGTCGCGGTGTGGACGATCGGCCCGGTACGGACGGGCATCCCGGTGCGCGGGGCCGCCGTCGCGCAGTGGGCGGCCGTCACGCTGCGGGCGGGAGTCACGCTGCGGGCGGGAGTCACGCTGCGGGCTGCCGTCGCGTTGCGGGCGATCGTCCCGCCGCGCACGGCTATCGCGCTGCGGACGGCTATCGCGCTGCGGACGGCTTTCGCGCGGCGGGCGGCCGTCGCGCTGCGGCGCACGATCCGATCCGCCGCTGCCCGCAGGCCTCGGCTGCCGGCGGTCGTCCCGAGCGCGGTCGTTCGATCGCGGCGCCCGGTCCCGGTCGCCATCCTGCTCTGCCATCTCGCCATCCTCCCACCCGCGTCGGCGGGTTAACGAGAAATGGCCACCCGCAAGGGTGGCCATTTCACGAAAGAAGTCCGGCGGTGTCCTACTCTCCCACAGGGTCGCCCCTGCAGTACCATCGGCGCTGAGAGGCTTAGCTTCCGGGTTCGGAATGGGACCGGGCGTTTCCCTCTCGCTATGGCCGCCGAAACACTATTGATGTTTCAGTCTGCACAACAAAAAGTCATGTGTGTGCGATTCCCGACCGTACATCGAGAACCACTCAGTGGACGCGCGCACCTTCACAAAGGTGAGTTATCAAGTCATCGGCTTATTAGTACCGGTCAGCTTCACGTGTTGCCACGCTTCCACATCCGGCCTATCAACCCAGTAGTCTGGCTGGGAGCCTCTCGCCCGAAGGCATGGAAGTCTCATCTTGAGGCCGGCTTCCCGCTTAGATGCTTTCAGCGGTTATCCATCCCGAACGTAGCTAATCAGCGGTGCTCCTGGCGGAACAACTGACACACCAGAGGTTCGTCCAACCCGGTCCTCTCGTACTAGGGTCAGATCCTCTCAAACTTCCTACGCGCGCAGCGGATAGGGACCGAACTGTCTCACGACGTTCTAAACCCAGCTCGCGTACCGCTTTAATGGGCGAACAGCCCAACCCTTGGGACCTACT
>CAYLMS010000316.1:0-2556 GCA_964384455.1 uncultured Microbacterium sp.
ACCCCCGCGCGTAGACGTAGGCTCGCACCGTGACGGGCAGGCGGCGGGTGGGCCGTCTCGCGGCTGCGGCGGCGGGAGTGGCATCCGTCGTGCTCGGGGCCGGACTCGGCGAATTGGTCGCCGGCGTGTTCCTGCCCGCCTCGGGGCCGCTGGCGGTGGTGGGCGGCACGCTCGTCGACGCGGCGCCGTCATGGGCTAAGGAGACCGCGATCGCGTGGTTCGGCACGAACGACAAGACCGCGCTGCTGGTCGGCATCGGGGTGGTGCTGCTGCTCGCCGCGGCCGGCGCCGGCCTGCTCGAGGCGTGGCGGGCGCCGTGGGGTCGGATGCTGGTCGCAGGCGTCGCCCTCGTGGTCGCGGTGGTCGCCACCACCCGGGCGGATGCCACGGGGCTCGCGTGGCTGCCCTCCGCGGTCGCGGGAGCCGTCGCCGTGCCGACGCTCGCCTGGCTGCTGCGGGCGGCGGAGCGCTTCGCGCGCGCCCCTGCCGCGGTGACACCCGCCCGGCCGGCCCCGCCCACTGCCGGGCCGCTGCCCGCTGTGCCGCCGCCTGACGTCACCACCGCAGCCGCAGCCGCCACAGACACAGCCGCCGCGCCGGCCACCGCGAACGACGCAGCTCCCGCAGCCGCGGCCGCCGCGCCGACGCAACAACCCCACCCCGTCGGCCGGCGCCGGTTCCTCGCCCTTGCCGGCGGAGCCGCGGCCCTCGGCGTGCTGGCCGCGATCAGCGGCACGATGCTCCGCGCCGGCCGGCAGGCGGCCGTGGTGGCCCGCAGCGTCATCCGGCTCCCGAAGGCCGCCGTGGCGGCATCCGCCGTTCCCGCCGGCGCCGAACTGCACGTCTACGGGCTCGCCCCGCTGGTCACGCCGAACGGCGGCTTCTACCGCGTCGACACGGCGATCGTGCCGCCGCAGCTGGATCCGGCCACGTGGAGGCTGCGCATCCACGGCATGGTCGAGCGCGAGGTGGTGCTCACGTGGGACGAACTGCTCGCCCTGCCGCTGCAGGAGAGCTGGGCGACGCTCATGTGCGTGTCGAACCCCGTCGGCGGCGACCTCATCGGCACCGCGTCGTGGCTCGGCTACCCGGTGCGCGAGCTGCTCGCGCGGGCGCAGCCCGCCGCCGGCGCCGACATGGTGCTCTCGACCTCCGTCGACGGCTTCACGGCCGGCACTCCGCTCGCCGCGCTCACCGACCCGCAGCGCGCGGCGCTGCTGGCGATCGGCATGAACGGCGCGCCGCTGGCGCCCGAGCACGGCTTTCCCGCGCGGCTGGTCGTGCCAGGCCTCTACGGCTATGTGTCGGCCACCAAATGGGTGACCGATCTCGAGGTCACCCGCTTCGACCGCGCAACCGGCTATTGGACCGTGCGCGGCTGGTCGGATCACGGCCCGGTCAAGCTCGAGTCGCGCATCGATGTGCCGCGCGACGGGCAGTCGCTGGGCGCCAGCGATACGGTCGTCGCCGGGGTCGCCTGGCACCAGCACACCGGCATCCGCCGGGTCGAGGTGCAGCTCGACGACGGCCCATGGCGCACCGCCGAGCTCGCCCCGGCCATCTCGGCCGACACCTGGGTGCAGTGGCGGATGCCGTGGGCCGCAACGACCGGCACGCACACGATCCGCTGCCGCGCGACCTCGGCCGACGGCCAGACGCAGACCTCCATCCAGGCACCGCCGGCGCCCGACGGCGCCACCGGCTGGCACAGCATCCAGGTCACGGTGACCTGAACGCCGCCGCACCGGTGCCGGTCAGGCCGCGAGCACCGCTCGCAGCTGCTCGACCGCCCAGTCCAGCTCCGTGCCGCGCACCACGAGCGGCGGCGCGATGCGGATGGTCTGACCGTGCGTGTCCTTCACCAGCACGCCGCGCGCGAGCAGCCGCTCCGCGATCTCGCGCCCGGTGCCGACCGCCGGGTCGATGTCGACGCCCGCCCACAGGCCGGCGATCCGCACGGACGTGACCCCGTGGCCGATCAGCGTGCCCAGCGCGGTGCTCAGGTGCTCACCCAGGGCGGCGGCGCGGTGCTGGAACTCACCGGTGGCGAGCATCTCGACCACGCGCAGCCCGACCGCTGCGGCCAGCGGATTGCCTCCGAACGTCGATCCGTGCTCACCCGGCCCGATCACACCCAGCACCGCCTCGTCGGCGACGACGGCCGACACCGGCAGGATGCCGCCGCCGAGCGCCTTGCCCAGCAGGTACACGTCGGGCACCACGCCCTCGCGGTCGCAGGCGAACGTGGTGCCCACCCGACCGAGCCCCGACTGGATCTCGTCGGCGACGAACAGCACGTCGTGCCGCGTGCACGCCTCGCGCACTGCGCGCAGATACCCGTCGGGCGGGATGATCACGCCCGCCTCGCCCTGGATCGGCTCGATCAGCACCGCCGCCGTGCGCGGCGTGATCGCGGCCTCGATCGCCGCCGCATCGCCGAACGGCACGGGCACGAAGCCGGGTGCGAACGGGCCGAAGCCGTCACGCGCCGCCGGGTCGTCGCTCATGCCGACGATCGTGGTGGTGCGGCCGTGGGAAGCGCCGTGCGCGACGATG
>CAYLMS010000317.1:0-2525 GCA_964384455.1 uncultured Microbacterium sp.
GCGCGGCGCAGCGATCAGCTTCGGCGGGATGAGATAGCCGAGCGTCTTCAGCGCCACGCACGCGATCGAGGCGATGAGCACGGCGTTCCACGCGGTCACGGCAGGCCCTCCGATGCGGCCTGGTCGTCGGCCGCGCCCGGCTCGGCACGGCCGAGCACGTCGAACCAGCCCACGACGATCGCGACCACCGCGGCGAGCAGCACGGGCATGCCCGGCATCAGCACCGGCACCGTGGCCGTCGCCACCACGGCGGCGGCCACCCCGACCGCGATCGGCTGGCGGTGGCGCAGCCTCGGCCACAGCAGGGCGAGGAAGGCTGCGGCCGCCGCGGCATCCAATCCGTAGCGGCGCGGGTCGCCGACCACATCGCCGAGCAGCGCACCCGCCAGCGTGGTCACGTTCCAGCCGGCGTAGATGGCGATGCCGGTGACCCAGAACCCCACGCGGCGCGCTGCGATCGTGGGCTGGGCCAGCGCCACGGCCGTCGACTCGTCGATGGTGAGCTGCGCGGCGGCGGCGCGTCGCCAGAATCCGCCGGCGATCAGCGGCGACATCCGCACGCCGTACGCCACGTTGCGCACGCCCAGCAGCGCGGCCGAGGCGATCGCCGCCGGTGCCGCGGCGAGCCCGCCCGCGCCGATCACCCCGACGAACGCGAACTGCGACCCGCCGGTGAACATCACCAGGCTCAGCACGCAGGTCTGCCACACGCTGAGGCCGGCCGTCACCGAGAGCGCGCCGAAGGAGACGCCGTAGGCGGCCGTCGCCAGCGCCACGCCGAGTCCGGCGCGCAACGCGGCCCGCGCGTGTCCCGGATGCTGGGCGGGTTCGGGCTGTGCGCTGGTCACCCGCCCGATCCTAGCCACCCCGCCGCGAGACTGCGCGAACTGCGCCAAAGCCGCCGCGGATGGCGCGTTTTGCGCGCTCTCGCGGAAGGTTCAGGCGTTCTGGTCCTGGCGCTTGAGCCGCGAGGCGGCGCGGGCGCGCTCGGTGGCATCCAGCACCACCTTGCGGATGCGCACCAGCTCAGGGGTCACCTCGACGCACTCGTCGTCGCGCGCGAACTCCAGGCTCGCCTCGAGCGACAGCGTGCGGGGCGGTGTGAGCCGCTCCAGCTCGTCGGCGGTCGAGGAACGCATGTTGGTGAGCTTCTTCTCCTTGGTGATGTTCACGTCCATGTCGTCGGCGCGGGTGTTCTCGCCGATGACCATCCCCTCGTACACCTCGGCGGTCGGCGGGATGAAGAAGCTCATCCGCTCCTGCAGCGCCATCATCGCGAACGGGGTCGCGACGCCGGAGCGGTCGGCCACGATCGATCCAGTGGAGCGGGCGACGATGTGCCCCGCCCAGTCGTCGTACCCGGCCGAGATCGCGTTCGCGATGCCGGTGCCACGGGTGACCGACAGGAACTCGGTGCGGAATCCGATCAGCCCCCGGGCCGGGACGAGGAACTCCATCCGCACCCAGCCGGTGCCGTGGTTGACCATCGTCTCCATCCGGCCCTTGCGCGCCGCCATGAGCTGGGTGATCGCGCCGAGGTGCTCCTCAGGCGCGTCGATCGTCAGGTGCTCGAACGGCTCCTGCACCTGGCCGCGGTCGCCGCGGCGGGTGACCACCTGCGGCTTGCCCACGGTGAGCTCGAAGCCCTCGCGGCGCATGTTCTCGACCAGGATCGCCAGCGCGAGCTCGCCGCGGCCCTGCACCTCCCAGGCATCCGGACGCCCGATGTCGACGACGTTGAGCGACACGTTGCCGATCAGCTCGCGATCGAGCCGGTCCTTGACCATGCGTGCCGTGAGCTTGTGGCCCTTCACCTTGCCGACCAGCGGCGACGAGTTGGTGCCGATCGTCATCGAGATCGCGGGGTCGTCCACCGTGATCGCCGGCAGCGGCCGCACGTCGTCCGGATCGGCGATGGTCTCACCGATGGTGATCTGCTCGATCCCCGCGATCGCGACGATGTCGCCGGGGCCCGCCTCCTCGGCCGGGTAGCGCTCCAACGCGCGGGTCTTCAGCAGCTCGGTGACTCGCGCCGAGGAATGCGTGCCGTCGTGCCGCACCCACGCGACGGTCTGGCCCTTGCGCAGCGTGCCGTTGAACACGCGCAGCAACGCCAGCCGGCCGAGGAACGGCGACGAGTCGAGGTTCGTCACCCACGCCTGCAGCGGCGCCTCGTCGTCGTACGAAGGGGCGGGAACATGCTCCAAGATCGCCTGGAACAGCGGCTCCAGGTCGCCGTTGTCGGGCAGCTCTCCATTGCCCGGGCGGGTGCGCGACGCGGCGCCCGCCCGCCCGCTGGCGTAGACGACCGGCATATCGAGCAGCGCGTCGACGTCGAGGTCGGGCACATCGTCGTGCAGATCGGCGGCGAGGCTGAGCAGCAGGTCGTGGCTCTCCTCCTCCACCTCGGCGATGCGCGCGTCGGGGCGATCGGTCTTGTTCACGAGCAGGATGACGGGCAGCTTGGCCTGCAGCGCCTTGCGCAGCACGAACCGGGTCTGCGGCAGCGGGCCCTCGGAGGCGTC
>CAYLMS010000318.1:0-2523 GCA_964384455.1 uncultured Microbacterium sp.
ATCTCCAGCGGTGCGCGCTCGCCGTCGCCGCGCGCCAGCGTGAATGCCGCCGCGAGCCCGATGGTGCCGTCGGCCGCGCGCAGGTCGGCGAATCGGGGCGGCAGCGCGCCGACCGTGACCGCCGCATCGAGCACCTGGTCGTAGAACGAGAACGACTCCGGAATCGCCGAGTCGGTGCGGCCGAGACCCAGCTCGGCCAGGCGCTCGCGCGTGGCGGCGCGCAGCCCTGCGGCGGTCGCTTCCAGTTCTGCCTCGTCGATGCGGCCCGCCCAGTGCGCCTCGACGACGCGCTTGAGCTCGCGGCGGCGGCCGATGCGCGGGTAGCCGAGGACGGTGCCGGAGGGGAATGCGGTCATGGTGTCGTCTCCTTGCGTGCGGGGGTGAGCAGGTTGGCCTCGCGCAGCACCGCGAGGACCGTGTCGTGGTTGTTGAACGCGTACAGGTGCACGCCGGGCGCGCCGCCGGCGACGACGTCGGCGGCGAGCCGCGCCGCGTAGGCGACGCCGAGCCGCTGCTGCGCGGCCGGGTCGGGCTCGACCTCGAGCGCGATGGCCAGCTCGGCGGGCACCTCCTCGCCGCTGAGCTCCAGCACGCGGCGCAGCCGGCCGGGCGTCGTGATCGGCATGATGCCCGGCAGGATCGGGATGGTCACGCCCGCGGCGCGGCAGCGCTCCACGAAGCCGAGGTAGTCGTCGGCATGGAAGAACAGCTGGGTGATCGCGAAGGTCGCACCGGCCGCCTGCTTCGCCAGCAGTGCATCGATGTGCTGGCGGGCGTGCCGCGAGCGCGGATGCCCGTTGGGGAACGCGGCGACGGCCACCTCCGCGCGCGGGCGGCGATCCACGCGGGTCGCCTGCGGGATGCCTGGAATGCCTGCCTCGAGGTAAGGCGCGCGCTCGGCCTGCACCCGGTGGATCAGCTGGGCGAGCTGTGCGGCGCTCTCGAGGTCGCCGAGGCACACCTCGTCTTCGCCGCTGCCTGCGGGCGGGTCGCCACGCAGGGCGAGGAAGCTGGTGATGCCGGCATCCAGGAACTCCCGGATCAGCCGGGCCGCCCCCGCATAGGTGTTGCCCACGCAGGTGAGGTGCGCGAGCGGCTCGACGTCGGTGCGTTCGCGCAGATGCCGCAGCACCTCGAGCGAGCGCCCGCCGGTCGACCCGCCCGCCCCGTAGGTGACCGAGATGAATCGCGGTTTCGTCGCCGCCAGGTGCCGAATGGTGTCGTGCAGTGCCGCGGACGAACTCGGGGTGCGCGGCGGGTACAGCTCGAACGAGAACGGCACCACGGGGCTCTCGCGCTGCAGATCGTCGGCGACGGACATGACGTGCGGTTCCTGTTCGGGCGGTGCGGAGGCCGGGCGGCCGCATCCCGTGCCGGTGGCAGGGATGGCGGGCGGGTGCCGGGCTCGGCTGTCGCTCCTGCACCCGCTGGGGCGAGTGCGCACGGCAAGGCTAACCCGCTCGCGCGCGCCGCGCGTCATCGTGTGACGCCCTGTTTCGCCGCGTGCGCGACGCCCCACAGTCGGGCACCCCGGTAGCGTGACAGGATGCCTCGCACCCTGGCTTACGGCACCTGGCCGTCACCGATCAGCGCCGAGTCCGCCGCCGCGTCGTCACCGCGGCTCGAGGGTGCCCGCTTCGTGGGTGACGACGTGTGGTGGGGCGAGTCGGTCGCCGTCGACGGCGGACGGATGTCGGTGCGCTCGGAGCGGAAGGGCATCCTGCTGCCCGCGCCGTGGAACGTCGCCTCCCGCGTGCACGAGTACGGCGGCGGCGGCTGGACCGCGTCGGACGACGGGCGGCTGTTCTTCGTGGAGCGCACCGACCAGTGCGTGTGGGAGCTCACCCCCGGCGACGCGCCGCGTCGGCTGACCGAGCCGGATTCGGGGCAACGGCACGGCGGACTGGACTGGCAGCAGGGCAGGCTGCTGGCGGTGCGCGAGACGCACACGGGCGCGCCCGTGCCGGTGCGCGAGATCGTCGAGATCGTGCCCGCAGCGGTGCCCGCGGTGGTCGTGCTGGCCGGCCGCAGCGACTTCGTCGCCCACCCGGCGCTCTCCCCCGACGGCACCAGGCTCGCGTGGATCGCGTGGGATCACCCCGATATGCCATGGGACCGCACCCGGCTGCAGGTGCTTCGGCTCGATGACGACGCCCTGCCGGCCACCGTGGCCGGCGGCGCGACAGCGCCGCTGCAGCCGATGTGGCTCGACGACGACGAACTGCTCTACGCGGACGATGTCACCGGGCGCTGGAATCTATGGCGCGTTCAGGCCTCGGGTACCGGCACGGCGCGCCCGGTCGCGGCGGCCGCCGCCGACACCGGCGGGCCGTTGTGGGTGCTTGGCACCCGGTGGTTCCGACTGCTGCCCGACGGGCGCATCGTGGCCGTGCGCACGCACGGCGACGACGAGGTCGTGGTGATCGACCCGGTGGCCGGCTCGACGGCGACGCTGCCGATCGACGCGGGTGCGAACATGTCGATCGAGGCGGTATCTCACGGTCGCGTGCTGCTCACTGCGTC
>CAYLMS010000319.1:0-2512 GCA_964384455.1 uncultured Microbacterium sp.
CATCCCCACCCGGCGTGTCACCCACGATCCCCGCAGGCGCGGGCCGCAGGACTCCCCCGCAGGCCTGAGCCGCGGGACTCCCCCGGTCGGACGGCCCGCCGTGCACCCCCGGCCGGACGGCCCGCCGTGCACCGCGCAGCGGATGCGGGGATCCTGACCGACACGCCGGCCCGCGGCATCCCCACCCGGCGTGTCACCCACGATCACCGCAGGCGCGGGCCGCCCAGGCCCCCGCAGGCGCGGGCCACACCCGACCACCGCAGACCCGAGCCGCACCGCACTGCGGTCGGCGCGACTGCACAGGCCGCGGTGCACCCCTTGCCATCCACCGTGCGGCTCTCGGCGGCAACCGCCGGCACCGCGGCGCCCGACGATGGCCTCATGTGCTCGCCCGATGATGACCTCGCCACCTCCTCGGATCTGCGCACGGCCGGCATCGGTCGGCGGCGACTCAACACGATGCTGGACACCGGCGCGCTGATCAGACTCCGGCCCGGAGTGTTCGCCAGGCCTGGGGCGTGCGGCACCGCGCGCGCTGCCGCCGAGCACGGCGGTCCGCTGGCATGTATCTCGGCCGCGCGACACTGCGGCATCTGGGTGCTCGACACCTCCGACGCCGCTCACGTCTGGCTCGGAGGCCACGGCCACAGCCGCCAGCACGCCGCGTGCGCCTGCACCGAGCATTGGGACGAGGGCCCGATCGACAGCTTCGGCCTGCCGTCGATCCCGCGAATCCTCAGGCAGATACTCGCCTGTCGTGGCGTCGAGGAGTTCTTCGTGGCGCTCGAGTCGGCGCTGCATCAAGGTCTGATCACGCGCGCCGGCGTCGCGTGGCTTCGCACGATGACGAACGATCAGGCCCGGGATGCGATCGCCTTCGCGTGCAAGGACTCCGAGAGCGGCCTCGAGTCGCTGCTGCGCTGGCGGCTGCGTCGGCACGGGTTGCGGCTGCGCGCGCAGGTGACGATCCTCGCGGTCGGCCGCGTCGACTTCCTGATCGGCGACCGGCTCATCCTCGAAGTCGACGGCAGGCTCGGCCATGTCGATGGCGACCGCCACAAAGACCTCGTGCGCGACGCCAACGCCGCCCTGTGGGGCTTCTCCTCGCTCCGATTCGACTACGCCATGGTGGTGCACGACTGGGATCTGGTGGAGCGGGCGATCCTCGCCGCACTGAATTGACCCAGGCGGTCGATCGGTGGCGAGTACGGGGCGCGGCAGCGGATGCGGGGATTTTCCGCGACACGCCGGCCCGCGGCATCCCCACCCGGCGTGTCACCGACGATCCCCGCAGGCGCGGGCCGTACGGTCGCGCCCGAGCCCGCGAACCCGAGCCCGCAAACCCGAGCCCGGCACGCCGAGCCCGCGAACCCGAGCCCGGCACCCCGAGCCCGCGAGCCCGAACGCCTCAGTCCCGCGGCGAGAGCAGGTAGCGGTTCAGCCCGTCGGTGAGTTCGTGGTCGACCGGCAGCGGCACGCCGTCCACCGAGGTCACCGGAGCCGCGAGGCGCACGCTCGACACGAGCCACGCGGCATCCGCCTCGGTCAGTGCCGCCGTCGCCAGCGTCTCGTACGCCGTGTCGAACCCCCGACCGTCGAGAAAGGAGAACACGCTCAGCTGGGTCGTGCCGTGCAGGATGCCGGCACCCGGGGCCGGCGTGACGAACCGGTCGCCGCGCCGCAGGATCAGTGACGAGGTCGGCCCCTCGAGCAGCACGCCGTCGGACGAGACGAACACCGCGTCGTCGGCGCCGCGCCGTCGCGCCTCACGCAGCGCCGCCATGTTCACCGCGTACGACAGGGTCTTGGCGCCGAGCAGCAGCCACGGCGCGCGAGCCGGCGCACCGCTGTCGAGCCCGCGGTCGAGCGTCACCACCCGGATGCCATCGCGCCTGACGACCGCGTTGTCGGGAGCAGGTGCGGCGGTGACCCACGCGGTCGGAGCGGGACCGTGCTCGACACCGCGGCTGAGGATGAGCTTGATCACGCTCTCCCCCGGCCCGCAGGCGGCTGCGGCGACATCGACCGCGGCCTTCCATTGCGCGGCGTGCGGTTCGGGCAGGTCGCACAGCCGCGCGGAGTGCGCGAGCCGCTCGATGTGTGCGGCCACCTCCTGCGCATGCCCGTCGACCACCCCGATCGACTCGAAGATGCCGTCACCGCGCTGGGTCGACAGTTCCCCCACGCTCAGCGCGGGCGCCGAGGCATCCACTCGCGTGAACGTCGACTCGAAATCAGCCCGCAGGTCATCGGATGCCGCCGGCTCGATCATCAGTGCGAACCGCCAGCTCATCGCATCCCCGCTTCCGCCCGTGCACGAGTGTGCCGGGCCGCAGAACGCCTCTCGGCGCAAAGCCGCTCGCAGCGGCAGGTATTGGAGCCCGGGGTTACTGCGGCCCGGCCTGGACAGCATAACCGATGCCGCTTCGCGGGCATTCCCTGTGTGCACAGGGCCGGTCGCTGCGCCCACAGCCGCGCGCCCGGACGCACCAGCCGGGCGCAGTCGCAGCAT
>CAYLMS010000320.1:0-2512 GCA_964384455.1 uncultured Microbacterium sp.
CGCGGCTGTGCGGCGAGCGCATCGATCACGGCGATGGCCTCCTCCAGCCGGCCCGCCGCCGCGTACGCCGGAGCCTCGTTGGGGTGGATGGCGACGGCCGCGAGCACACGCGGGTGGGATGCCGCGGCATCCGCCGACCACCGGCTGGACTCGATGTCGCCGCCTGCCTGCACCACCCCGGCCACGCCGACCGCGACGGCGCGGTCGAGCTGTTCGGCGACGGTGAGCAGCTCGTCGCCGTCGGCGATCTCGAGGTGGGCGTGGTTGTCGTAGACCGGCACGGGCATCGGCTCGGGAGCCTCCGGCCGGCGCGTGTCGCGCGCGCCGCCGTCGTGGCGCACCCGCACATACCCGGACGGATCCGTCATCCCCTCACCCCTCTGCTCGCGTGCGCCCGGCCCACCATGTCCCACAGTCTCGGCGTGCGCGCGCTGCTATCCCGAGATTCTGGGACATGACCCCGAGAAAGCGGGACACGTCAGGCGGACTGCTCGATGCGGGGGAACAGCGGGGCGAGCGGGTGCACCCGTGCGCCCGGCGCCAGGATGCCCCAGCGGCCGGCCGCCCGGATCGGCTGGTCGTGCAGCGCACCGAGGCTCTCGGCCGCGCCGAGCGCCTGCCACAGCCGCTCGGTCGCGGCGGGCATCACCGGCGACAGCAGCACCGCCAGCGCGCGCAGCCCCTCGGCCGCCGTGTACAGCACGGTGCCCAGGCGCGCGCGCTGCGCCTCGTCCTTCGCCAGCGCCCAGGGCTCGTTGTCGGTGATGTAGCCGTTGAGCCGGTCGACGATCGTCCAGATCGCGGCGATCGCCTCGTCGATGCGGAACCGGTCGATCGCGGCGTCGGCCGCGGCCGCGGCCTCCGCCACCGTGCGCTGCACCTCAAGGTCGGCCTCGGTCGCCTCCGCCGGTGCGGGCACGACCCCCTCGAAGTAGCGCTCGATCATCGCGACGGTGCGCGAGGCGAGGTTGCCGAAGCCGTTCGCGAGCTCGGCCTGATAGCGCGCGGACATGTCCTCCCACGAGAACGAGCCGTCGTGGCCGAACGGGATGGCCGAGAGGAAGTAGAACCGGTAGGCGTCCGAGCCGAACACGTCGGTGATCTCGGTCGGGGCGATGCCGGTGAGCTTCGACTTCGACATCTTCTCGCCGCCCACCAGCAGCCAGCCGTGCGCGTACACGCCCCGGGGCACCGCGACGCCCGCCGC
Organism: uncultured Microbacterium sp.; assembly: GCA_964384455.1. Classification (GTDB taxonomy): domain Bacteria; phylum Actinomycetota; class Actinomycetes; order Actinomycetales; family Microbacteriaceae; genus Microbacterium. The sequence goes on from CAYLMS010000320.1 coordinate 1,208, forward strand.
CATCAGCATCGCCGGCCAGATCACCGCGTGGAAGCGCAGGATGTCCTTGCCCACCACGTGGAATCCCGGCCAGCGTCGCGCGAACTGGGCCGCTCCCGCGACGTCCGACGGGTCGGCGCCGTAGCCGACGGCGGTGGCGTAGTTGAGCAGCGCGTCGATCCAGACGTAGATCACGTGGGTCTCGTCCCATGGCACCTTGATGCCCCAGTCGAATGTCGACCTCGACACCGACAGGTCCTTGAGCCCCTGCTTGACGAACGAGACCACCTCGTTGCGCGCGGACTCGGGCTGGATGAAGTCGGTCTTGTACAGCTCCAGCAACGCATCCTGGAACTCGCTGAGCTTGAAGAAGTAGTTCTTCTCCTGCAGCAGTTCGAGCGGCTTGGAGTGGATGGCGCAGACCTTCAGGCCCTCGAACGCACCGGCGCCGTCGACGATCTCCGACTCCGGCTTGAACTCCTCGCAGCCCACGCAGTACAGCGCCTCGTACTCGCCGGCATAGATGTAGCCGCGGTCGTACAGCGCCTGGAAGAACGCCTGCACGCGCTGCTCGTGCCGCGGCTGCGTGGTGCGGATGAAGTCGTCGTTGGCGACGTCCAGCGTCTTCAGCAGCGGGAACCACGACTCGCCCACGAGCTTGTCGACCCACTCCTGCGGGGTGACCGAGTTCGCGGTGGCCGCGCGCAGCATCTTCTGGCCGTGCTCGTCGGTGCCGGTGAGCATCCAGGTGTCGTCGCCGGCCTGGCGGTGCCAGCGCGCGAGCGTGTCGACGGCGACCGTCGTGTAGCCGTGCCCGATGTGCGGCACGTCGCTCGGATAGTAGATCGGCGTCGTGATGTAGAAACTGCGGCCTGAGGTCACCCCCAGAGTCTAATTTGCGCGGGCAGGCGCGGATGCTCTGTGACTGCCGTGCACGCGCTCAGGCTGGATCGCGCCTCAACCGGCCGGCGGGGGGCCCGGCGGCCCGTTCAGCCTGAGTCCGTGCCCGCCCGCCGAGCGCGTGCGACGCGCGAGCGCGCGCGAGCGCGCGACGGCCGGGCTCAGCGCTTCACCGCGAGGGCGGCCTGGTACAGCTCCCGGCTGGAGTGGCCGGTGTGCGCCGACACCTCGCCCGCGGCGTCCTTGAGCCGGGCGCCCGAGCGGGTGAGCTCCAGCACCTCGGTGACCGCGTCGCCGAAGGCGACCCGCGCCGGCGGCGCCCCGGCGACGACGACCACCACCTCGCCGCGCACCCCCGCCTGCGCCCACTCGGCGAGCTCTGCCAGGGTGCCGCGTACGGTCTGCTCGTGCAGCTTGGTCAGCTCG
>CAYLMS010000321.1:0-2496 GCA_964384455.1 uncultured Microbacterium sp.
GCAGGCGTCGGCGCAGCACGACGACATCGTTTTCGGCAAGATCGACACCGAGGCCGAGCAGCTGCTCGCCGCCGACTTCGGCATCACCTCTATCCCGACCCTGATGGCGTTCCGCGACGGCATCGGCGTGTTCGCCCAGCCGGGGGCGCTCGCGCCCGCCCAGCTGGAGCAGGTGATCGCCGCGGTCAGGGCGCTCGACATGGATGACGTGCTCGCCCAGGTGGCGCAGCAGGAGACGGCGCGATGAGGATTGTCGTCGTCGGCGGGGTGGCGGGCGGCATGAGCTTCGCCGCTCGCGCGCGGCGGCTCGACGAGTCGGCCGAGATCATCGTGCTCGAGCGCGGCCCGCACGTGTCGTTCGCCAACTGCGGGCTGCCGTACTACGTCGGCGGCGAGATCGAAGACCGCGACGCGCTGCTGGTGCAGACGCCCGAGCGCCTGCGCGCCGCGCTGAATCTCGACATCCGCACCGGTCACGATGTCGTCGGCCTGGATGCCGCGGCCCGCAGCCTCACCGTGCGCACGGTCGCCGGCGAGCAGCGCCTCGGCTACGACGAGCTGGTGCTCGCGCCCGGGGCCTCAGCGCTGCGACCGCCGATCCCGGGGCTCGACTCGCCGCGCGTGCGCACGCTGCGCACCGTCGAGGATGCGATCGCCCTGCGCGACGAAGTCGAGCACGGCGCGCGCCGCGCGGTGGTGCTGGGCGCCGGCTTCATCGGCGTGGAGGCGGCCGAGGCGCTCGCCGCGCAGGGGCTCGAAGTCGCGCTGGTCGAACTCGCCGCACACGTGCTGCCCCCGCTCGACGACGAGCCGGCGTGGTTCGTCACCCAGGAGCTGCGCCGCCTCGGCATCGCGCTGCACACCGGCATCGCGGCATCCGGCATCGAACCGGGGGAGCACGCAGACACCGTGCTGCTGGCCGACGGCACCCGGCTGCCGGCCGACCTGATCGTGCTCTCGGTAGGCGTGCGGCCCGACACGGCCGTGTTCGAGGCGGCCGGGGTGGCGTGCGAACGCGGCGCGATCGTCGTCGACGAGCACGGCCGCACGTCGCTGCCCGGGGTGCGCGCCGTGGGCGACGCCACCGTGAGCACCGACCCGGTCACCGGGGTGCGGCGCCCGGTCGCGCTCGCGGGCCCCGCCAACCGCGCCGGCCGGCTCGTCGCCGACCACCTGCTGCGGCCCGAGGCGGCGCGGGCGATTCCGCAGCCGCTCGGCACCACGATCGTGCGCGTGGGCGAGCTGACCGTGGCGATGACCGGCGCCGGGCGCGCGGCGCTCGAGGCTGCGGGCATCGCCTTCCACACGCTGCAGCTGCACCCGAACCAGCACGCCGGATACTTCCCCGGCGCCGCCGCGATGCATCTCACCGTGCACGTGCGCGCGCGCGACGGGCTGCTGCTCGGCGCGCAGGCCGTGGGTGCCGAAGGCGTCGACAAGCGCATCGATGTGATCGCCACGGCGCTGCGCGCGGGCCTCGTCGTCGGCGACCTGATCGACCTCGACCTCGCCTACTCGCCGCCCTACGGCCAGGCGAAGGATGCCGTCAACCTCGCCGGGATGGTGGGGGAGAACGTGGGCAACGGCACTCTGCGGCTGTGGGATGCGCGCGAACTCGACGCGGTGCGCGCCGAGGCGCTGATCCTCGACGTGCGTACCCCCGCGGAGGTGGCCACGGGCATGCTCGCAGGCGCCCTGCACATCCCGCACACCGAACTGCGCGATCGGCTCGACGAGGTGCAGGATGCCGCCGCCGGGCGTGCGGTGCGGGTGATGTGCGCCTCGGGTGTGCGTTCGGCGATCGCGCACCGCGTGCTCGCGCAGGCGGGCTTCGACTCGGCCTCGCTGAACGGCGGCATGCTCACCCTGCGCGCCGTGCTCGGCGACCGCGCCGACGACGTGCTCACCGTGGAAGGAGCGCTCCAGCATGCCTGATGCCACTGTCGACGCCCAGCGCAAGGTCGTGCACCGGTTGCGCCGCGCGCGCGGCCAGCTCGATGCGGTGATCGCCGCCGTCGAGGCCGGCGGCAGCTGTCGTGACGTGGTCACCCAGCTCGCCGCGGTGACCCATGCGCTGAACCGCGCCGGCTTCGTGATCGTCGCCACCGCCATGGAGCAGTGCATCGCCGAGCCCGACGCGGCCAAGAACGGCCAGGGCGTCACCACCGACGAGCTCGAGAAGCTCTTCCTCTCCCTCGCTTGATCCGCCACCTCTCACCACTGATCACATTCGAAGGACGAAAACATGTGCCAGCAAGTCACCTGCAGAACCTGCGGCAAGGCCACCTGGGCCGGCTGCGGGCAGCACATCGAACAGGCCCTCGCCGGAGTGCCCGCCTCGCAGCGCTGCCAGGGGCACGAGAAGCAGCCGGCCACCGGACTGTTCGCGCGGCTGTTCTCGCGCTGAGCGGCCGCGGCCGCGTGCCGCGCGTTCAGGCGCGGCGTGCGAGCTCTTCTGAGGCGCGCCGCCCGCCGAGGGCGCGCAGCGCGTAGAGG
>CAYLMS010000322.1:0-2496 GCA_964384455.1 uncultured Microbacterium sp.
GGTGCCGAGGATCATGCCGCCGCCGTGGATGGAGAGGATTCCGGGTGCCGGGGCCTCGGCGCGGGCGGCCGGGCGCACGATGGTGATCTCGAGGGCGCCGCCCGGTCCGGGGATCGTGCGATCCTCCCATTCCACGGCACGTCCGGCGACCTGCTCCTCGATCGGCACGATCAGGCCGGCGAAGTGGTCGCGATTGGCGTGGATGCTGTGCGCGCGCAGCGGGATCACCTCGACGGCGTCGAGGAAGGCCGCCAATCCCGGCTCCAGCGCGGGATCGTAGGGGACGGGGCGGGGCGACGGATTCGCGGCCACGGGGCACCTCCTGGACAGCTGAGCCTGATCACGTGTGTCGGGCACCGCCTCGGTGATGCGCGGCGGTGCCATCGAGCGATACTCTACACGTGTAGACACATGGGCCACCGCCCGCAACCTGGAGAGGTCGACGATGACCAGCACACCCCGCATCCCGATCGGCGCGCAGGTGCCGCAGACACCGCAGACGCCGGCAGGCGACGCAGACGCCGCGTTCGTCGGCGCCCTCGACACCTATCGCATGCCGTCCAGCGACCTGGCGGGCACCGAGGTCGAGCTGGCCTTCGAGGGCGACCTTTCGCTGAGCCTGCGTTTCGAGCCCGGCGGCCGGGTGCGATGGCAGTCCGCGGCGCTGGGCAATGCCGACGGCGCGTGGGACCCCTACGACGCGGTGGCGGTGCGCGAGGACGTGTGGTTCGTCACCGTGCAGATCGCGTCGCGCCAGCGGGACGCGGTGACCGTGTTCTGGTCGGCAGCCAGCGGCCGCGCGCTGCTCACCCACACGTGGATCGAAGACGACGAGGTGGCGGGGCGCCCGCGCTGCTCGCAGGCCTTCCACGCCGGCGTGATCGCCGGCGTCGCGGCGACCGGGGAGGTGCCCGCACCCACGCGCGACCTCGTCGGCATGCGCAACCTCTATCGGTACGGCCCCGAGGTGCTGTACGAACATGTCTACCTGTCCACCGAGCGGTACGCGTGGCAGTGTCTCTCCGGCGGCACCGTGGGCCTCGGCGACGTCGACCTCGCCACGGTGTGGAAGTTCGATCACGGGCTGTACCTGTTCGCGTTCCGCGAGTTCGGCATCGATGTCGCCACGGTATGGCTGCACGACCTGGGCTACGAGCTGCGCACGACCGGCGCCTTCCTCGCCCGCGGGCCGGCGGGGGAGGCGCTGCACGGCAAGGGCGGCGGGCACATCTACCCGCTCGGCCGGGTGGTGTACCCCGACGTGCAGCCCGCGTGAGCCGCGCCGCAGGAATTTCTCCCATCGGAGGAAATGGTGCCCGTTCGCGGCCTTAGACTGGAGCAATCATGCCCAAGGCCATCGATCACGACCAGCGACGCACCGAGATCATCGACGTCACGTGGCGGCTGATCGTCAAGGGCGGTCTCGAAGCGGCGACCATGCGCGAGATCGCCGCCGAGGCGGGCTTCGCCAACGGGGCGCTCAAGCACTACTTCCCCGGCAAGGACGAGATCATCACGGGTGCCTATCAGCGCGCCATCGGGCTCATCACGCAGCGCGTGCAGGACGCCATCGATGGCCGCTCGGGTATCGATGCGCTGCATGCCGCCGTATGGGCGAGCATGCCGCTCGACGACGAATCGCGCGAAGCCGCGCGCGTGCTGCTGGTGTTCTGGGAGCAGGGCATGTCGTCGCGCACGATCAGCGGGTCGTACCGCGAGCACCTCGACTCCTGGCACCGCGGGCTGGAGGAGCTCGTCGCCCTCTGCCGCGCCGCCGGCACGATCCGCACCCCGACCCCGGATGCAGAGATCGTCGACGAGCTGATCCTGATCAACGTGGGGTCGACGCTGCTGTCGGCCGTCGCCGGCGACTTCCTGCGGCGCGACAGCCTGGAGCGCGTTCTCGACGCGTTCTTCGAGCGGCTGCGTCAGCCCGCACCACTCAGCGCGACCGCATCCGCCTGAGCCCGCTCGCCCGCGCCGCGTCCGCCCGGCCCACCGGCCTCGGCGCGGCTCAGAGGCCGAGGACGCGGCGCAGCCACGACGAACGCGTCGCCTTGGCCGCCTGCGCCAGCGCGGACTCCGCCGCGAACACGTCGAAGCCGTGGTAGGCGCCGGCCCATACGTGCAGCTCGGCATGGCCGCCGGTCGCCCAGATGCGCGATGCGTAGTCGACGTCCTCGTCGCGGAACATCTCGGCCGCCCCCACCTCGATCAGCGCGGGGGGCAGTCCCGACAGATCCGTCGCGCGCGACGGTGCCGCGTAGGCGGGGGCGTCGAGGGAGCCGGCGAGTTCGTCGCCGAGCACCATCCGCCACGCGAGCAGGTTGTTCTCCAGCGACCACGCCGACAGTGCGGGCGCCCCGTACTGACGTGCTGCCACCGTGGAGTTCGTGTTGTCGAGCATGGGGCACAGCAGCAGCTGACCGGCCAGCGCCGGACCGCGGCGGTCGCGGGCCATCAGCGAGACGGCCGCGGAGAAGCCGCCGCCCGCCG
>CAYLMS010000323.1:0-2493 GCA_964384455.1 uncultured Microbacterium sp.
CACCGACGAATCGAGGCGACGGATGCTGCGCGCCGTCGACGACGTGTGGCCCTATGTCGACGAACTGTTCCGCGACGAGCCGCTCATCGATCGGCTGGGCAGTGTGGCCGTGCGCCCGTCGCGCCTGCGTGCGGGCTTCGACGAGGCGATCGCCACGGTGTTCGCCGAGGCGCAGCTGACGGTGCCGACCACGTTCACTGCTGCCGGCGGGGGCCGCAACGGGCGGCACTTCTCACGCTTCGGCCACCTGCTCGCCGAAATGCAGGTGCTGGCGCGCGCACACCCGGGGGCGACGTGGTGACCCTTCGACAAGCTCAGGGACCGCCCGTTCGACAAGCCCAGGGACCGCCCGTTCGACAAGCTCAGGGACCGCCCGTGGACCTCGACGGGGCGCGCGCCATCGCGGCGACCGTGCGCGACCCCGAGATCCCCGTGCTCACCATCGCCGACCTCGGCGTGCTGCGCGACGTGCGCCTCGACGACGACACGGTGGTGGTCGAGATCACCCCGACCTACTCCGGTTGCCCCGCGGTCGACGCCATCGCCGACGACATCCTGCTCGCGCTGAACGCCGCCGGTTACCCGCGCGTGCGCGTGGAGCGGGTGCTCTCCCCCGCCTGGACGACGGACTGGATGACGAATGCCGCGCGCCGCGCGCTGGCCGACTTCGGCATCGCACCGCCAACAGGGCGGCGCACGGCCAGGCCAACCCCGGTCGCCCTCGCCGCGCGCTGCCCGCGCTGCGGGTCGCTCGACACCCGCGAGCTGACCCCTTTCGGCTCCACCTCGTGCAAGGCGCTGCATCAGTGCAACGCGTGCCTCGAGCCGTTCGACCGCTTCAAGGCGCACTGATGGCTGCGGGCACGGCGGATGCCGCGGCGACGGCCGACGCGTTCTTGCGCAGCACGGTGGGCGGGGATGCCGCGCCGCGGCGCCGCGCGCGCTTCCACTCGCTGACCGTGGCCGACGTGCGGCCGCTCACAGCCGACTCCGTGGTGGTCACGTTCGAGGTGCCCGCGTCGCTGCGCGACGACTACTCCTACCTCGCCGGTCAGCACGTGGCGCTGCGGATGCGGCTCGACGGCCGGGAGCTGCGGCGGTCGTATTCGCTGTGCCGTGCGCCCGACGAGACGGGCGCCAACCGTTCGACAGGCTCAGGGACCGCCCGCACACCCACCATCAGCATCGCCGTGAAGCGCGACGAGGGCGGACAGTTCTCCACGTGGGCGCAGACCGAGCTGCAAGCCGGCGACCGCATCGACGTGATGTGCCCGCAGGGCACCTTCACCTCGACCCTGGCCGACCTCGACGGCGCGCACGTGTGCGGCATCGCCGCCGGCTCGGGCATCACGCCGCTGATGGCACTGGCCGAGACCGTGCTCTCGCGATCCGCGACGTCGCGGTTCACACTCATCTACACCAATCGCTCCACCGCCGACGTCATGTTCGTCGACGACCTCGCCGACCTCAAAGACCGCTACCCCGCCCGGCTGGCGCTGCACCATGTACTGTCGCGCGAGCAGCGCACGGCGCCGCTGCTGTCCGGCCGCATCGACGAGGTCAAACTGCGACGCATGCTGTCGGCACTGGTGGCACCCGCGACCGTCGACGAATGGTTCCTGTGCGGACCGTTCGACCTCGTGCAATTGTGCCGCGATGTGCTCGCCGACGTCGGCGTGCCCGGCGCGCACGTGCGCTACGAGCTGTTCACCGCCGACGATGCCGACCGCGGTGCACCAGGCCCGCGGCCGCCGGTCGCCGTCGGGCGCGGCGACGCGACCACCCGCATCGACTTCACCCTCGACGGCCAGACCTCGCGCGTCGACAGTCCCGTCGCCGCGCACGAGACCGTGCTGGCCGCGGCGCTGCGCGTGCGCGCCGACGTGCCGTTCGCGTGCGCCGGCGGGGTATGCGGCACATGCCGGGCGAAGCTGGTGTCGGGCGCCGTGCAGATGACGCAGAACTTCGCGCTCGAGCCCGACGAGCTCGAGCGCGGCTACATCCTCACCTGCCAATCCCACCCGACCGCCGACGCGGTGGTCGTCGACTACGACGTGTGAGGCAGCCGTGATCGCACTCCACCTCGCCGGCGACGTCGCCCAGGTGGTGCTCGACGCCCCCGACCGGCTCAACGCGCTCGACCTCGACGACCTCGCCGCACTGGATGACGCCTATGCCCGGGCCGCGGCATCCGGCGTGCGGGCCCTCGTGCTGCACGGAAACGGACGCGCGTTCTGCGCGGGCCGCGACATCTCGGCCGTCGACCCCGCCACCGACGACGTGCCGGGCTACCTCGGCGCGGTCGAGCGGCTGATGCGACGGATGAGCGAGTTCCCCGCGCCGACCTTCGCTGCTGCGCACGGTGCGTGCCTGGGCGTCGGCCTCGGGCTGCTGATCGCCACCGACGTCGTGTACGTGGCCGACACTGCTAAGATCGGCTCGCCGTGCGCGGCGCTCGGCGCCGTGCTCGACTCCGGCGGCACGGCCCTGCTC
>CAYLMS010000324.1:0-2489 GCA_964384455.1 uncultured Microbacterium sp.
CTCGCGGCACAGCCGCGCACCCTCGAGAGCGATGTCGACGATGCCCTGCTCGTCGGTGCGGAACACCACCTCGCGCTGCAGGATGCTGGTGGAGTTGTACAGGTGCACGATCGCCCGCCGCGCGCCCGCGATGGCCTCATAGGTGCGCTCGATCAGGTGCCCGCGCGCCTGGGTGAGCACCTGGATGGTGACGTCGGCGGGGATGAGGTCGTCGTCGATCAGCTGACGCACGAAATCGAAATCGGTCTGGCTCGCGCTCGGAAAGCCCACCTCGATCTCCTTGTAGCCCATCTCGACCAGCAGGTCGAACATGATGCGCTTGCGTTCAGGGCTCATCGGGTCGATCAGCGCCTGATTGCCGTCGCGCAGGTCGACGGCGCACCAGCGCGGCGCCTTCGTGATGCGCCGGTCGGGCCAGGTGCGGTCGGGCAGCTCGACGCGCAGCTGCTCGTGGTAGGGCCGGTAACGGTGGATCGGCATGGCCGACGGCTGCTGGGTGTTCTCCATGGGTTCTCTCGTTCTCTCACCTGTCGGGGCGGGCCGTCGACGAGCTCCGCGGCGAGGAAGGCCCTAGATCGAGGACTCGCCGCGGCGGCTAAGGAGAAGGAGGGTGCCGACGCGCATGGGTCGATGCTACCAGGATGCCGGCGCCCGGCGTCGCGCGAGACGATCCGGTCGCCGCGGACACTCTCGGGGTATGACACTGCGACACCTCGCCGTCTTCGTGGCGCTTCTGGCCGCCCTGTTCGGCTTCACCGCGTGCGCCACCCCTCCTGCAGCCGGCCGCGCCCCCACGCCAGGCACCGCCGCCAGCTCGGGCGCGGCGACCGGCGGCGAGCTCGCGATGGCGCGCCCCGCGCCGCCGCACGGCGAGGTCTCGGCGACCGGCACGGTGATCGACGACGGCGCCCTGGTGCAGTTGTGCCTGGGTCCGGTGGCTGCGTCGGAGCCGCCGCGGTGCAGCGGCATCCCGCTGGTCGGCTGGTCATGGGATGCGGCGCCGACCGCGCCGCCGAGCTGGGTCGCCTCCGGCGGTGTGCGCTGGGGTGCGTTCGCCGTGCAAGGCACATACGACGGCAAGGCGTTCACCGTGACCAGACCGCCCGTGCCGCTCGCGCTCTACGACCCGCTGCGGCGGGCCGACCCGCTGCCCACCGGACCGCATACCGCCACGTCGGAGCGACTGCTGGAGATCCAGGCCGAGCTGCCCGGGCGGCTCGGGGCCGACTTCCTCACCTCGAGCACGCACGAAGGCCGAGTCTGGGCCGAAGTCGTCTGGGACGACGGCACGTTGCAGAAGGCGGCCGACGCGGCCTACGGTGCGGGCGTGGTGGTGTTCCGTACGGCCCTCGTGCCGGTCGCGGCGCCCTGAGTCAGAAGCCGAGCCGCCCGAGCTGCTTCGGGTCGCGCTGCCATTCCTTCGCGACCCGCACGTGCAGCTTGAGGAACACGCGGGTGCCGATCAGCGGCTCGATGCCCGCGCGCGCGGTGGTGCCGACCTGACGCAGCCGCGACCCCTTGTGGCCGATGATGATGGCCTTCTGACTGTCGCGTTCGACCACGATGCTGGCGAACACGTCGGTGAGCTGCTCGCCCTCGCGCGGCAGGATGTCATCGACGGTGACCGCGATCGAGTGCGGCAACTCGTCGCGCACGCCGTCCAGCGCCGCCTCGCGGATGATCTCGGCGATGCGGTCGATAAGGCTCTCGTCGGTGACCACGCCCTCCGGGTAGAGCGGCGGGCCCGCAGGCATCAGTGCAAGCAGCTCGTCGGCGAGCACGTCGAGCTGGTCGCCGGCCACGGCCGACAGCGGGATGACGGCGGCCCAGTCCTCGCGCAGCGCGTCGACCTCGATCAGCCGCTCGGTGATCTGGTCGCGGGTGGCGGCATCCGTCTTGGTGACGATCGCGACCTTGCGGGCGCGACCATAGCCGTCGAGCGAGGCCGCGATGCGGCGGTCGCCTGGACCCACGCGCTCGGCGGCCGGCACGCACAGCGCGATCACGTCGACGTCGCCGAGCACCTGCTCGACCAGATCGTTCAGGCGTTGGCCGAGCAGCGTCCGAGGCTTGTGGATGCCGGGGGTGTCGACGATCACCAGTTGACCCGCGGGGCGGTTCAGAATGCCGCGGATCGCGCGGCGGGTGGTCTGCGGCTTGTCGCTCGTGATCGCGACCTTCTCGCCCACCAGCGCATTGGTCAAGGTGGACTTGCCCACGTTGGGTCGGCCGACGAAGGTCGCGAACCCACTGCGCCCGCCGCCGGTTGCTGAGCCTGTCGAAGCGTCGTCGTCAGTCATCGTCGTCGTCCTTCTGCTCGGCGCGCGCGGCGCGTTCCACGAACACGGTGGCCAGACCCCGCCCGCGGCCGCGCGATTCGCCGCCGGTGAGCACGAGCCCGTCGACCTCGGCCTGCGCGCCGGGCAGCGGGATGCGGCCGAGCGCTTTGCCGAGCAGCCCGCCCACGGAGCCGACATCCTCGTCGTCCA
>CAYLMS010000325.1:0-2473 GCA_964384455.1 uncultured Microbacterium sp.
TTCGGCAAGGCGCTCGGCGGCGCCTCCGGCGGCTACGTCGCCGCGCACCGCGAGATCGTCGAGCTGCTGCGCCAGCGGGCCAGGCCCTACCTGTTCTCGAATTCGCTGGCGCCGGCGATCGTCACGGCCACCCTCGCCGCCCTCGACCTGGTCGCCGGCTCGGGCGCGTTGCGCGAGCAGCTGGCGCGCAACGCGCGCCACTTCCGGGAGCGCATGACCGCGGCCGGCTTCGACCTGCTGCCCGGGCAGCATCCGATCGTGCCGGTGATGTTCGGCGACGAACAGCTCACCGTGCGCGTCGCCGACGGGTTGCGCGCACGCGGGGTGTTCGTGACGCCGTTCTCCTACCCGGTGGTCCCGCGCGGCGCCGCCCGCATCCGGGTGCAGCTGTCGGCCGCGCACACTGCGCAGCAGATCGAGCAGTGCGTCACGGCGTTCGCCGCCGCCCGCGACGAGGCGGTCACCGCTTCTTGAGGCTCTTCTCCGCGGCGGGGGCGTCGCCGGATGCCGCGAGCGCCGCGTAGTACGCGCGCGCCTCGTTCTGCCGCTCGCGCTCGGCGCCCGAAGCGATCGGCGCGCGCACGTGCTCGGGCGCGAACCCGAACGCGTCCACAAGGTCCTGTGCGTGCGGACGCAGCCTGGCGCACAGCCGGTCGATGTAGCGGGTGACGGATGCCGCACGTTGGGCCGAGAGCCGCCCGGCGATGAGGTGCCAGGCCAAGTGCTTCTCGATCAGGTGCAGGCCGAACAGGTCGCGCAGCCAGCCCAGCACCTGGGCGGTGCCGGCATCCTGAATCGTGGCGACGGCGTCGCTGAACGCCTCCCATTGCAGCAGCTCGCCGTGCGCGCGGGCCGCCTCGATCAGCTCGGACTGGTGCTCGTTGAACAGCGCGGCGGCCTCGGCGGGGCTGAGCTTCGCCACCGGACGCAGGGCGCCCGCGACGTTCTCGACGAGCTGCTGCACCCGGCCGGCCAGCAGCTCATGCTGCTGCTCGGCGCGCAGGCCCAACTGCACCGAGCGCGCGGTGGAGCCGAAGTCGGTGACGGCCTGCCCGAGCTGACGCAGCCCGGCGCCGTGGAAGATGCGGCCGGCCGTCTGGCGCGCGGCGATGCGGGCGACGGCCGCGGCATCCTTGTCCTTGAACTGGCGGGCGTAGTCGCGCAGCAGCCGCTTGCCCACCAGTTGCAGCAGCACCGTGTTGTCGCCTTCGAACGTGACGAACACGTCGAGGTCGTGGTGCAGGCCGACCAGCCGGTTCTCGGCCATGAAGCCGGCCCCGCCGCACGCCTCGCGGCATTCCTGGATGGCCGCGAGCACGTTCCAGGTGGACAGCGGCTTGAGCGCCGCCGCGAGCGTCTCGAGATCCTCCCGCTCGGCGGGGGTGTCGTGCGCGCCCGAGAAGACGCCGGCGAAGCGCACGAGCAGCTCGTCATGCGCGAACGACTGCGCGTAGGTCTGCGCCACGAGCGGCAGCAGCCGGCGCTGGTGCTTCGCATAGTCGAGCAGCACCACTTCGGGCGTGCCCGCGCCCGAGTCGAACTGGCGGCGCTGGTTGGCGTAGGTGACCGCGATGTGCTCGGCCAGGGCGGCACCCGTGGTGGCGGCGCCGTCGAGCGACACCCGGCCCTGCACCAGTGCGCCGAGCATCGTGAAGAAGCGGCGTCCGGTGCTGGCGATGGGCGAGGAGTAGGTGCCGTCCGGGGCGACGTCGCCGTAGCGGTTGAGCAGGTGGTCGCGCGGGATGCGCACGTGGTCGAAGGCGAGCCGACCGTTGTCGATGCCGTTCAGCCCGCCCTTCACGCCGTCGTCCTCGGCGGTGACGCCGGGCAGCGTGTCGCCGGCGGCATCGCGGATGGGCACGAAGAAGCAGTGCACGCCGTGGTTCACCCCGTGCGTGATCAGCTGGGCGAACACGGTCGCCGCACGCCCGTGCACGGCGGCGTTGCCGAGGAACTCCTTGGTCGCCGCACGGAACGGCGTGTGGATGACGAATTCCTCGGTCTGCACGTCGTAAGTGGCCGTGGTGCCGAGAGCGGCGACATCCGATCCGTGGCCCATCTCGGTCATCGCGAACGCTCCGGGCAGGGCGAGGCTCATCACGTCGGGCAGCCAGCGGTCGTGGTGCGTCTTCGTGCCGAGCTGATGGATGGCGGCACCGAACAGCCCCCACTGCACGCCCGCCTTGATCTGCAGGCTCGGATCGGCGAGCACCAGCTCTTCGAAGCCGGCGATGTTGGCACCGTCGTCCTCTTCGCCGCCGTGCTCCTTCGGGAACGCCCGCCGCGACCCGCCCGCCGCCACCAGCAGGTGCAGCTGCGCCAGCACGCGCGCGCGATGCTCGGCGATCGGCATGCCGTCGGGGCGCCAGAACTCGGGGTGCTTGATGGTCTCGCGCACGACGCGGCGGGTGTTCCCCCACGTGCCGAGCAGCAGGCCGGTGACGGCATCGACGTCGATGCGGGGTTCGGATGC
>CAYLMS010000326.1:0-2469 GCA_964384455.1 uncultured Microbacterium sp.
CCCCGCAGAGCCTTGCGGGTTGCGCGTCGGGGCGCGCCACGTGCCGCGCGGGGCATCTGCCCCCGCGGGGGGAAACGCCCGCGGAAACCGGAGCCTCAGGCGCCGCGCAGAACGCTGCCCGATCGCGCGCCCGTGAGCTCGCCGCGCCGAAACCCGACCGGGCCGCCGAAGTCGGCGCTCGTGAGACCGTACAGGCCCGACGGACCCAACACCACGTGGTCGAGCTTCGCGCCATCGCCGGTGGCCACGTCGTGCCAGACGGTGTACCCCATTCCCAGGTCGCCGACGATGCGCGCCGTCGCCTCCTCGGCGAGCGCCACGGCCAGCAGCCGCCGCACCGCCAGCGGGGCGGACCGCACGAGCGCCGGATCGTACGGATCGGCCAGTTCCACCCCGCGCCCCGCCCACTCGCGGATGAGCGACAGATAGTCCTCCCGCATCCGCCCGCCCGGCTGCCCGTACGAGCGGGCCCGCGGGCGGGAATCGCTCGGAGCCGCCGGCGCCTGCCAGGCATTCCACTCGGGCGCCGGCACCGCGCCGAAGCCGTGGCCTCGGTCGTAGGCGGCGCGGGCGTCAGGGTCGCCGACGAGCTCCCAGGCGCGCTGCACGAGTACGAACACCGCGGCGTCTCCCCCCGTGTCGGGGTGGGTCTGCCGCAGTCGCAGTCGATAGGCGCGGCGCAACTGCTCCTGGTCGGCGTCGGGCGCTATGCCGAGGATCTCGTAGGCGGATGCCGCCAGCGGACTGTCGAACACGCGCTACGACCAGAGCGGGACGGCCGGGCGGAAGGCGAGCGCCTCGTCGGCGATGTCCGCGCGCACCTGCCCGATCGTCGCCGGCTGCCAGCGCGGTGCGCGATCCTTGTCGACCAGTTGGGCGCGGATGCCCTCCACCAGATCGGGCTGGCTGCCCACGAACCACATCACGAGGCCGTAGTCCTGCGCCAGCACGGCGCGCAGGTCGGATGCCGCCCGCGCGCGCCGCACGGCGGCCAGGGTGACGGCCATCGCGGTGGGCGACAGGTGCGCCATGACGTCGGCCGCGGCGCGGGCATCCGCTGCGTCATGCGCGTGCAGCCGTTCGACGATGCCGGCGAGTGTGGCGGCGCTGAAGGCGTCGTCGATCCATCCGCTCGCGGCGCGCAGCCGCGAGGGGCCCGGAGCCTGCGCGACGCGCTGCACGGCGGCGCGCACCGCGGCTTCGTCGGCGCTCTGCGCCAGCTCGGCGCGCAGCGCGCCGAGCCGCTCGCTGGGCACGACGTGGTCGGCGAAGCCGGCGTACACCGCGTCGGCGGCATCCATCGTCGCCCCGGCGACGCCGAGATACTCGCCCACCCGGCCCGGCGCACGCCCCAGCAGCAGCGCACCGCCGACGTCGGGAGTGAATCCGATGCGCGTCTCGGGCATCGCCAGCCGTGACCGCTCGGTGACCACGCGCACGGCCGCGTGCGACGCCAGCCCGATGCCGCCGCCCATCGTGATGCCGTCGGCGAAGGCGACCAGCGGTTTCGGGTACTCGGCGATCAGCGCGTTCAGCGCATACTCGGCGCGGAAGAACACGCCGGCATCGTCCGGATGCCCGGCCACGACCTGGTCGTAGATGCTGCGCACATCGCCGCCCGCGCAGAGTCCGCGCTCGCCGGCCCCGTCGATCAGCACGGCCAGCACCGCGGGGTCGTCGCGCCACGCCAGTAGCGCCTGCGTGAGCGCTTCGATCATGCCGAGGTCGAGCGCGTTCAGCGCCTCGGGGCGGTCGAGCGTGAGCCGTCCGAGCGTGCCGCGCACCTCGGTGCGCACCCTGGAGCGGTCGTTCGGCGCCTCTGCTGCCACGCAGGCAAGGTTACCGCCGGCATCGCGGTGCCCGCCGTTCCCGGTATGGCGCGTGCCGGTGCAGCCGATTGTCCGCAAAGATGAGGAGACTGCTCACGAGGACGAGAGGTTTCCGCATGCCTGACGGACAGGTGCTGGAGTTCTCCGGCGTCACCAAGCGCTTCGGCGCGGTGACCGCCGTGTCCGACTTCTCCGCGCGCGTCGAGCCGGGGGTCGTGACCGGGTTCCTCGGGCCCAACGGCGCAGGCAAGACCACGAGTCTGCGCATCCTGCTGGGCCTCGTGCGGGCGACGGGCGGCACCGCGACGATCGGGGGCGTGCCGTACCGCAAGCTGCCGCATCCGCTGCGCACCGTCGGCGCCGCGCTCGAGGCATCCAGCTTCCACCCCGGCCGCACCGCCGCGAATCACCTGAAGGCATACGCGCAGGCGGCGCGCATCCCGCTCGCGCGCGTGGACGAATCGCTGGCCACGGTGGGGCTGGCCGATGTCGCCGGGCGCAAGGTGGGCGGATTCTCGCTCGGCATGCGCCAGCGCCTCGGGCTCGCCTACACCCTGCTGGGCGACCCGGGCGTGCTGGTGCTCGACGAGCCGGCGAACGGTCTCGACCGCGAGGGCATCAAGTGGATGCGGGCGCGGCT
>CAYLMS010000327.1:0-2465 GCA_964384455.1 uncultured Microbacterium sp.
GCCTCGACGGCCGTGTCCCGCATGACCCCGGCTGACGCTCTCGCCGGGGTGGCGCGTGGTGGGGTGAGGAAGTCCCGCAGCCGCAGCGCGTCCACTGGAGCACCTCCGCTGCCTCCGGCGACGATGCGGTAGCGGGTCGGGGTTTCGTCGATCGTGCGGATCGAGGGCGGGGCGACGATGTAACCGCCGTCACCGCGGAAGTCGATGCCCGCGCTTGCAGACTGCCACGACCGTTGTTCGACCCCAGGTGCCGCAGGGAAGTAGGCGTGCAGGCCGCCGGTCGGAGTGCCCACCAGCAGCCCCCATCCGTCGACCAGACCCGCGGTGTCGGCGCGGGCGAACGCGACGGTCCCGTCGACCGGGCCGTGCACATCGACATCCACGACGACCAGGCCCGACCCCTCCCCGGTCGGGATGCCGATGTTCGCAACCGGGGCCTCTCGCCACCAGGCCCGAATCTGCGCCGCATCGGTCGTCGCGTCGAGGAACCCGCGCCCGTCCCGGATCAGCGGTGTCTTACCGCCTGGCGCACACGGGAACACCGGCACCCCTGCCAGCGCGAGTGCCAACGCCGCGTCAGGCAATCGCCTTTCGCGGCCCGCCCGCGCGAGCACCGCGAGGCTGTCACCGTCAGGCATTACAGGCCCCGCCCTGCCCGGACCGGCACAGTCGCCGTTGGCTGACGTTCCGGTATCGGCGCTATCGCCCGGGACGGTTGCTCCGCCGTCGCGGCATCGTTCCCGAGGCCCGGCGGGATGCCGTCACCGACTTGAACGGTGTCGAGTCGGTGAAGGATGCCGAGGGCGGTCTTCCGCACTCGTTCGCCGGTGGCTTGCACCACCTGCGCCGGGTCTTTCCCGTCAACGCGGGCGGCCCACGTCGAGACATACGGGATCGTATAGGCGGTGGTGTCCATCCCGTGCGCGGCACCGATCATCAACGCCACCGACTCGGCTTCGACCTCGCCGATTCCGCGATGCTGGTGAGCGTCCTTATCGTCGGGGTCGTGCATCAGCACATGCGCCAGCTCGTGCGCGAGGGTCTTGGCCTGCGCGGCGGGTTCCATGTTCTCCCGCACAGCGACCTGACGCGCGGCCCAATCGGTCGTGCCGTTCGCGCCCTGGATCATGCCCTCGTGCGGTACCCGCAACAGCGTGAACCCGGCCGCCGCCACCTGCGCTCCCAAGCCCTCCCAGAGTCCGGCCGGTGCTTCGCCTACCAGAAGTGCCGGTGCGGGCGGCTCCGGGATCGGATCACCGGCTGTCTGGGACACGTCCCAGACGTGAGCGGGCCGGGCGCCCACCATCTTCGAGCGCACCACCTCGCCGGGTTGCGGCTTCTCCCGCGCACCGAGCCGACGCCATGAGTTCGCATCCGCAGGCGTCGAAGACGCGAACCGCCCGGTGACCGGGGCGAAGATCATGTAGCCGGGCTGACCCTTCTGCACTTGACGATCGAGCTGCTGCCACTGGCGGTAACCGGCGACGTACGACGGCTCCGGCTCCGGCACCCGGCCAGCCTCGAAGGCGGCCCCATGCTGAACCCAGATCAGCAGAGTGTTGTTGAACGACCGCGACCGGAACCTGGCCGCGAACGCCAGCGCCCGCGCCCAGTCGTGCCCGGACACCAGCGCATCGACCGCGAAGACCAACGTCTCGTGAAGCGCATCAAGTTTCGCTTGCTGTTCGATGGTGCGTTGCTTTGAGCGTGCTTCTGACGGTTCCCGCGCCGGCATTCTGCCCGACATGAGATCACCTCCTGGGGTAGGGAATGATGCCGCCCATTGAGCTGCTGGCGGGCAGGTGCACCCGAGAATCCAATGCGTATCCGTCTCACCGATCGGTGGGCGAAGGCTCACAGGATGAATCACACCCGGCCAGATCCTCCGAAAACAGGCCAGACGAGGGTCAGAATGGGTCAGAGACTGTTGACGAATACTGCTGCGAGGGTGCGATGAGCACGGGACAACGACCGATCGGGACCGGCAGCGGTCGCCGTCTCGCCGATCAGATGCAGATGCGGAAGATCAACATGCGCGACCTCGCCGCCCGGGCAGGATGCGACGAGCGGACGATACAGCGAGCCCTCAACGGCGAGACAACCCCGCAGTTGCGCGTCGCCGAAAGCATCGCCGCGGCGCTCGATTGCTCCGCTGAGGATCTCTGGCCTCGCGTCGGTCGGGGTGGCGCAGGAATCAGCGGCGCCGTCTGGGTGCGTATGTTCCCGTCACGCGCTGAAGTGCCGATCGAACTCTGGCGGGACGTGCTCTCGTCGGCTGCATCACGTATCGACATCTGCATGTACGGCGGCACGTTCCTTTTCGACAACGTGCACGGCTTCATTCGCATCATCCACGACGCCGCCGCGGAAGGAACACCGGTCCGGATCATGGTCGGCGACCCCGGGGCGTCAGCGATTCACCAGCGCGGTGTAGAAGAGGGCATCGGCGACGCGATCGCCGGACG
>CAYLMS010000328.1:0-2446 GCA_964384455.1 uncultured Microbacterium sp.
TTCGGCGAGCGGCACACCGTGTCGCGGCTCGTCGGCGCCCCTCCGGGATACGTCGGCTACGACGAGGCGGGACAGCTCACCGAGCGCGTGCGGCGCAACCCGTACTCGATCGTGCTGTTCGACGAGATCGAGAAGGCGCACCCCGACGTGTTCAATCTGCTGCTGCAGGTGCTCGACGACGGTCGGCTCACCGACGGGCAGGGGCACACGGTCGATTTCCGCAATACGGTAGTCGTGATGACCTCGAACCTCGGCAGCGAATTCCTCGCCTCGCGGTCGGGGGCGGTCGGCTTCGCCCCGAGCGGCGAGGCGGCCGGCTTCGACGCCGACAAGGACCTGCGCGACCGGGTGATGGCCCGGTTGCGCGAGACGATGCGCCCGGAGTTCCTCAACCGGATCGACGAGATCGTCATGTTCCGCCGACTCGACCGGGCGCAGCTGCGCCGCATCGTGCAGCTCATGCTGGGCGCGAGCACGCGTCGGCTGCAGCGCCGCCGGGTGACGCTGCAGGTCTCGGATGCCGCGATCGATTGGCTGGCCGAGCGCGGCTACGAGCCCGAATACGGGGCGCGGCCGCTGCGGCGGCTGATCCAGCGCGAGCTCGACGACCGCATCGCCGACCTGTTCGTGTCGGGCGCGCTCGGCGACGACGGGGCGGTCGAGGTCGAGGTCGCCGGTGACGCGCTCGCGGTGCGGGCGGTGTGACATGACGCGGGTCTCGCTCGGGGTGGCCGGCTCGCTCGGACCCGACCTGATCGCGCGGATCGCGCCGGCGGCGCAGCGGGCCGGGTTCCACGCGCTGTGGGTCAACGACACGCCGCAGGGCGACTCGCTCGCGGCGCTCGAGGCCGCGGCCGCCGTGACCGACACCCTGGTGCTCGCCACCGGCGTGGTGCCGATGGACCGCCGCCCGCCCGCAACCCTCACCGACGCGCTGCGCCGACTGCCCGAGCAGCGGCTCGTGCTCGGCGTCGGCTCGGGGGCGATGCGTGCGGGGGCGCTCGCGATGGTGCACGAAGCCGTGACGCAGCTGCGCGACCTCACCACGGCGCGCGTGCTGGTGGGCGCGCTCGGGCCACGGATGCGGCGGCTCGCCGCACAGGTGGGCGACGGCCCGCTGCTGAGCTGGCTCACGCCGCAGGTGGCCGAACGGCAGGCGGGCGAGGAACGCGACGTCGCCGCGAGCGCCTGGGTCGCGCTCTACGTGCGCGCGGCGCTCGAGCCCGCGGCACTGCCGCGGCTGCAGGACGAGACCGCGCGCTACGCGGGCTACCCGAAGTACGCGGCGAACTTCGCGCGGCTGCAGCTGGCGGCATCCGACACGGTGCTGGCACCGGCATCCGTCGTCGCCGGGCTCGCTCACTACACGGCCGCCGTCGACGAGGTGGTGCTGCGCGCCATCACGCCGGGCGACGGACTCGCCGACTATCTGCGCTTCATCGCGCAGGCCGAGCCCCTGCTGGCATCCGACTGACCGGCGGCGCGCCTCCGCGTCTGCTCCGGCGGTCCGTGGCGCACCGACCGCGGCCCGCGCCTGCGGGGATCGTGGGCGACACGCCGGTAGTGGATGCCGGTGCCCGGCGTGTCGGGCAGGATCCCCGCATCCGCTG
Source organism: uncultured Microbacterium sp. (assembly GCA_964384455.1). Lineage (GTDB taxonomy): Bacteria > Actinomycetota > Actinomycetes > Actinomycetales > Microbacteriaceae > Microbacterium. Next base: position 1,611 of record CAYLMS010000328.1, read on the forward strand.
CCCGGCGGGGGCAGAGTCTCGGGCTGTCGCCGGCCTCAGCGACCGGCGACGAGCCGCACGTAGCGGGCGGTGCCCTCTTCGCGCACCTCGGCGATCGCAGGGTAGGCCCGCACGTAGTCGAGGAACGAGCGGTGGCCGAGCTCCTTCTCGCTGAACGACGCGTCCATGCGCTTGATCAGGTTCTTCAATCCCGACGCATTCACCCACTCCTCGTCGGTGCGTTCGGTCTCCAGCCGCAGCGCACGCTCGAGCAGCACCTCGGGCGCGGGTCCGTCCTCGTCGGTCGAGCCCTTCGATTGCTCCGCCTCGGGCTTCTTCGCCGCCGTGTTCGCCTTGGCCTTGGCGGCGGCATCCTTGCGAGTGGTGGCGGCGGGTGCGGCAGCGGGTTCGGGCGCACTCCTGGCGTTCGACTCCGCCGGCCGCACCCGCGGCACCCCGGGCAGCCGGTCGTACGAGGCGAACTCGTCGCACGCCGCCGCCAGCGACTTCGCCGTCGACCCCGCCACTCCCACGCCGACCACGAACCGCCCGAGCCGCTTGCAGCGCTGCGCGAGGGCGATGTAGTCCGAATCGCCGGCGACCAGCACCACGTGCGTGAGGTCTTCGAGCCGGAACATGTCTTCCACGGCATCCACGGCCAGGCGGATGTCGGCACCGTTCTTGCCGTACGCGGCGGCGGGGAACAGCTGCACGAGGTCGACCGCCCGCGCGACCAGCTGCGTGCGGTAGTCGGCGTTGACCTGCGCCGACCAATCGGCGTAGGCGCGCGTGAGCACGAGGGTGCCGAACGATGCGGCGAAGTCGATGATCGCACCGATGTCGACCGTGGCGCGGGC
>CAYLMS010000329.1:0-2427 GCA_964384455.1 uncultured Microbacterium sp.
CACCGATGCCCGCGACCACCAGGCTGCCGCCGATCCACCACACATTCAGCGACACCAGGGTGAGGCCGAGGCCCAGCGTGACGACGAGCAGGCGGCGAGCCATCGCCCACCGGCCGATCGGGATGCTGCCCGACAGCAGCCCGCCGGCGAGACTGCCCACCGAGAACACCGCCAGCACTATGCCGGCGTCGAGCCCGCCGTGCCCGAACGCGGCGACCACCCCGGCCTCCACCGCCGCGCACGCGCCGATCAGCAGGAACCCGATCACCGTGGCCAGCAGCACTGCGGGCCGGCGCAGCACCCCGCCGATGCGGCCGCGGCTGCGGGGGATGCGCACGCGGCCGACCTCGGGCGCGAGGATGAACCACGTGCCGCCGCCGAGCAGGATCGCGATCACGAGCAGCAGGCCCGGCACGGTGCCGATCTGGGTGGACACGAGGGTGATCAGCACCGGCGCGACGATCCAGATCAGCTCCTGCAGCGAGGCATCCAGCGCGAACAGCGCGGTGAGCTGCTTCGCGTTGACGAGCTTCGGGTAGATGGTGCGCACGGCCGACTGCACCGGCGGGGTGGACAGGCCGGCCACCAGGCCGAGCGCCATCAGCAGCACGGTGTCGCCCGGGGCGAAGGCGAGCAGCGCCAGACTGGCCGCGCACACCAGCATGGTGGCGGTGAGCACGCGGCGCATGCCCCACACGCCCATCCAGCGGCTCGTCACGGGGCCTGCCACCGCCTGACCGACGGATGCCGCCGCCAGCACGAGACCTGCCGCCCCGTAGGAGCCGGTGGCGTGGTGCACGTGCAGCAGGATCGCGATGCTCGTCATCCCGTTCGGGAAGCGGGCCACCAGCTGCGCGACGATGATGCGGGCGACGCCCGGGGTGCGCAACAACTCCCGGTACCCGCTCACTCCTCCACGTTACCGGTCGGCGGTGCTGCCGACGCCGCCGGTGCGCCCGGGATCGCCGGCCGGCCGAGCGGGCGGGCGCGACACGCCGAAGACGGTTGTCCACAGCGAATCGGATGTCGGAAACCGCGCGTAGCGTGCCCGCTGTGGATGGTTCGGCGGCGGGATGCCGCGAGCGGCGCGATCGCGCCGATCCGGGGCGCGCGGCGGGTCGGGCGCCTGTGGATGAAACGGTGGACAACCTGTGTTGTACCGGGGGAGAGCGGTGGATAATCACACGGATGTAACTACTATCCCTTGTGGTGCTTCCCGATGTCGGCACCCATATGTAGTATTAGTGCTCCGGCGGGGGGTCTGCCGGAACGAACCGGATGTGAAGGGGGGAGACGAGTCGAGATGACGATCACCGTCTACACCAAGCCCTCGTGCGTGCAGTGCAACGCGACCTACCGTGCGCTGGACTCGAAGGGCATCGAATACGAGATCCACGACCTGTCGGAAGACCCGGCGGCGCTCGAGCAGGTCAAGGCGCTCGGCTACCTGCAGGCGCCCGTCGTGATCACCGACGAAGACCACTGGTCGGGCTTCCGCCCCGACAAGATCGACGAGCTGGCGGCCCGACTGGCGTAGCGCGCCGGCGCGAGAGAGGAGTGCGCGATGAGCGCGGTGGCGACCCAGGCGCCGCTGATCGTCTACTTCTCGAGCGTGTCGGGCAACACCGCGCGCTTCGTCGAGAAGCTCGGTCTTCCGGCGGTGCGCATCCCGTTGCACTCCGGCCCGCACGCCACGGAGGGATTCCTCCGCGTCGACGAGCCCTACGTCCTGGTCACCCCCACCTACGGGGGCGGTCAGGGTCGCGGCGAAGAGGGGGGCGCAGTCCCCAAGCAGGTCATCCGGTTCCTCAACGATGAGCGCAATCGGGGCCTGATCCGCGGAGTCATCTCCGCGGGCAACACCAATTTCGGAGTGGCGTACTGCCTCGCCGGAGACATCATCAGCCGCAAGTGCCGCGTGCCGCACCTGTACCGGCTGGAACTGTTCGGCACTGCCGACGACGTGGATCGCGTGAGCGACGGATTGGAACGATGGTGGAAGCGGCAATGACCACGGCGCAGACCGGGTTCAAGCACGACCCCGCATTCGAGGGCATGGACTACCACTCCCTGAACGCGATGCTGAACCTGTACGACGCCGACGGGAACATCCAGTTCGACGCCGATCGGCGCGCGGCACGCGAGTACTTCCTGCAGCACGTGAATCAGAACACCGTGTTCTTCCACTCGCTCAAGGAGCGGCTCGACTACCTGGTCGAGAAGGAGTACTACGAGCCGGAACTGCTCGCGAAGTACCCGTTCGCGTTCGTGCAGCAGCTGACCGATCGGGCGTACGCGGCGAAGTTCCGCTTCGACACGTTCCTCGGCGCGTTCAAGTACTACACCAGCTACCCGCTGAAGACCTCCGACCGCACGCGCTACCTGGAGCGCTTCCAGGACCGCGTCGTGATGACCGCCCTGGGCCTG
>CAYLMS010000330.1:0-2419 GCA_964384455.1 uncultured Microbacterium sp.
CAGCGTGCTGCTGGAGAGCACTCCGCCCGGGCTCGACCTGGCCGACGTACGCACACACCTCGAGCGTCTGCCGCACGTCGTCGCCGTGCACGACCTGCACGCGTCGCTCGTGTCGTCCGATCTGCCGACGCTGTCGGCGCATGTCGTGGTCGAGGACGACGTGTTCACCACGGGCCGCGCAGCCGACCTGCTGCGCGAGCTGCAGGAGTGCGTGGCCGAGCACTTCCCCGTGAGCATCGAGCATTCGACGTTCCAGCTCGAGCCGCTCTCGCACGGGGGTGAGCATGTCGTCCACACCTGAGCCGGCAGGCACCGCGGCGAGGCAGGTGCCTCGTGCGAGTCAGCGGCACCGCATCCTGATCGTGCTGGCGCTGAACGCCGCACTCATCGTCGGGCTCGTGATCGCGGGCATCGCGGCGAACTCGGTGAGCGTGCTGGCGGCCGCGGGAGACACCGCGGCCGATTGCCTCGCGCTGGTGCTGGGCCTGATCGCCATCGCCCTGCGCGACCGCGACCCCGACCACCCGCACGCGCACCGGCCGATCGCGGTCGCCGCGCTCGTGAACGCCACGCTGCTGCTCGCCGTCACGGTCACGGTGGTGGTCGAGGCGATCGCGCGCCTGCGCGAGGGGTCTCCGGCCGTGGAAGGGCTGCCGGTGGTGATCGCGAGCGTCGTGACGATGATCGTGATGCTCGCCGGCGCGTGGGTGCTCGGCCGTTCGGCGGCCACGGAAGACCTGCACATGCGGTCGATGCTGCTGGATGCGTTGGCGGATGCCGCGGCTGCCGCGGCGATCGCCGTCGCCGGCGCGATCATCCTGATCACCGGCGGTGCGTATTGGCTCGATCCGGTGCTCGCGCTCGGCGTCTCGGCGCTGATCGCGGTCGCGGCGGTGCAGCTCGTGGTGAAGGCGATCGCCACGCTGCGCGGGCGCGACATCGACTTCGACGACGACTGACGGCGCGCCGCGCGCACGGACTGCCGCAACGACTCTCGCTGCTGCTATGTTCGCGTTTGTCTTTGTCTTTGCGCCTGCTGTGGGGCGCGTTCGAGAGCTGGGGAGGCGCCGTCGTGCGCACGGGAATCGGTCGAATCAGCAAGTCCGGCAAGCGCGGGATGCGCGTGGCGCTCGCAGGTGGCACCGTCGCGGTGGCCACGGCAGCGCTGGTGTTCGCCGGCACGCCTGCCTTCGCCGCGACCTCGGTGGATATCGCGACCCAGGCCGACCTCGTGCAGGCGTTCGCGCAGGCGTCGGCCGGCGCGGTGGTGAACGCGACGTTCACCGCCAACGTCACGGCTCCCGTCTCGCTGAATCTGACCGCCGGCATCCTGAAGCTCAACCTCAACGGCCACCGACTGATGGTGGGCGCCGCCGACGGCACCTCCGCTGCTCCTGGCGGCGCGCAGGCGCTGGTGGTCGCCGCGGGCTCGACGCTCGAGTTCGACGGCCCGGGCCGCGCGATCTTCGTCGGCGGGCGCGGCGCGGACGGCACGGTCACCCCGGTGACGGCCGCCGCGGACGGCGGTGCCGGACTGCCGGGAGCCTCGGGAACTGCTCCGGGCCAGCCCGGCGGGCGCGGCGGTGACGGCACCGCGGGCGCTGCGGGCGGCGCGGGCGGCGCCGGCGGGCAGGGTGCTCCAGGCGGCAACGGCGGCAACGGTGGCACGGGCGGGGCGGGAGGGCCGGGCGGCGCCGTCGTGAACGGCGGCAACGGGGGCGACGCCTGGGTGGTGAAGGGCACCGTGCGCCTGGTGGGTCTCGTGAACGTGACCCAGGTCGGCGGCGCAGGAGGCAACGGCGGCGCGGGAGGTGCCGGCGGCAGCGGCGGTGCAGGTGGTGTCGGTGTGGACGGTCCGCCGGTCGGCCCCGCACCCGGCGGCGCCGGTGGCAACGGCGGCGCCGGAGGCAACGGCGGTAACGCCGGCATGAACGACAACCAGTCGGGCGCTGTGCTGTACGTGCCGCTGGGCGAGTTCTACCCGCGCGTGCGCACCGGCGAGACGTCCGCCGGAAGCGGCGGAGCCGGAGGCTCGGGTGGTGTTGCAGGACCCCTCAGCCCCGCGCTCGGCATGCCCGGCATCCGCGGCAACGACGGCACTGTGCCGGACGATGCCGCAGGCCCAGTCGGCTATGCCGTGCCGAGCGGCGGTGAAGGCAAGGGCCTCATGGTCGACGCGCAAGACGGCGACGGGCTGACGTGGTACCTGCGCGGACTGGGCTCGGCCGGTCAGGCGACGGCCGCGCTCGGCCTGACCAGCACCATCGCGCCCGCGTACCCCGGTCACACGTTCCTCGGCTGGTCGACTAGCCCCAGCGGCGGCACGCTGCTCGACCCGAACGCGCCGCTCGCGGACAGCGTGGATGCCCTGTACGGGCAGTGGATGCTCACGCCGGTCGCCAAGGCGGCGAGCGGCACG
>CAYLMS010000331.1:0-2412 GCA_964384455.1 uncultured Microbacterium sp.
GGTCGACGTATGTCGCCCCGATCACAGCCTCCATCGTGTCGGCGAGGATCGAGTCCTTGTCACGCCCACCGGTCTGCTCCTCGCCGCGGCCCAGCAGCAGGTGTCGGCCCAGCGAGATCGTGCGGGCCACCTCGGCCAGCGCGACCGTGGACACCAGCCCCGCCCGTCGTTTGGCCAGCGCGCCTTCGTCGAGATCGGGGTGCCGCTGGAACAGCTCCACCGTCACCGCCTGCCCGAGCACCGAGTCGCCCAGGAACTCGAGCCGCTCGTTGTGCGCGATGCCGCCGTGCTCATACGCGTAGGACCGGTGCGTCAGGGCGAGCGAGAGAAGCTCGGGATCGATGTCGACCCCGAGCTCCGTCACGAGCGCCGGACGTGCGGCGATGTCGGTCACGAAGGTGAGCCGAGATCAGACGTCGGCGACCTTGCGGCCCTTGTACTCCAGGAACAGCTCGGTGCCCTGCGAGTCGGTCACGACCTTCGCCTGGTGGGGGCGGCTGTACACGACCTTGCCGTTCTCGACGGTCTTGACCAGCGCGGGGGCCTCCGCCTTCCACTGCGCGCGGCGCGAACGGGTGTTGGAGCGGGAGACCTTCCGCTTCGGGGGGTTGCCTGCCATGGCTGCTCTACTTTCGTGTCCTTGGTCTGAGGGGTGTCACGCGTCGGTCTGTTCGGCGTCCGTCTGCAACTCCGCCAGGGCCGCCCAGCGTGGATCGAGGGCGTCGCGGCGGGCCGCACCGGCGTCGTCCGCCAACCGCTCGCCCGTCACGGGATCCAATCCCGGGCAATCCGGCCGGCATACCGGCTGAAACGGGAGCGACAGCACGATCGCGTCCCTGACCTCGGTTTCAAGATCCACGTGGTCGTCTTGAACCTCGAGGTCGGATGCTTCCCGTCCAGGATACGCGAAAAGCTCCTGGAACTCGACTTCGACCGGACCACGGATGCCGGTGAGGCATCGGCCGCACTCCCCCGCATAGCCGGTGCGCGCCTCGGCGGTGACCAGGATGCCCTCGTGCACCGACTCGCAGCGCACGGTGAGCTGCACCTCGGCGCCCTCGGCGACGGCGACGAGCCCTTCACCCCAGCGCGCGGGCGCCGGCACCACGAGGGCGTGCACGCGCATCTGGCCCGGGCGGTGCACGAGGTCGCGGACGTTGACGCTGAACGGGCCCGGGCGTGCTGCTCTCACCACGCCGATGCTACCCGGCCGAGCTCAGTGCGGCCGATAGCCGGTGTCGAGAAAGCGTGCGACGGCGGGCGGGACGAACGGCGAGACATCCCCGCCGAGGCCGGCCACCTGACGCACGAGCGAACTCGACACGAGCGCATGCGCCGGGTCGGGCAGCAGGAAGACCGTCTCCACGTGGGCGAGATGCCGATTGACGATCGCCATCGGCGTCTCGTAGGCCACATCGAGCTGCGACCTGATCCCCTTGATCAGCACGCTCGCCCCGACATCCGTCGCGTAGTCCACGAGCAGGCCCATGCTCCACGAGGCGACCACGATGTCGCCGGCGATGCCGGCTTCGCTCACCGACTGCTCCAGCAGCGCGAGACGCTGCGCGATCGGCAGCATCGCCTGCTTGTCGGGGTTGTGCACCACCAGCACGTGCAGCCGGTCGTACAACGCCGCGGCACGCCGGATGACATCCAGATGACCCAGGGTCGGCGGGTCGAACGAGCCGGGCACGACGGCCACCCTGTTGCTCATGCCTCGACCCTACCGGTCACGACCTGGCCAGCGCCGCGCGCTCGGCCTCTCCGACGCGGCGCGAGATGGCGAGCGCCAGGCCGGGGTGCGCGTCGAGCGCGGGGTCGGCGGCGAGGATGCGCTCGGCCTCGGCGCGCGCGACGGCGATGAGGTCGGCGTCGCTGACGACCCGCAGCAGGCGCAACGACGACCGTGCTCCGGCCTGCGCGTCGCCGAGCACATCGCCCTCGCCGCGCAGCGCCAGATCCACCTCGGCGAGCTCGAAGCCGTCGAGCGTCGCGGCCACCGCCTGCACCCGTTCCCTGGCCGGACTGTCCTGCACGGCTTCGGTGACCAGCAGGCACAGCCCTGGCACGTCTCCCCGGCCGATCCGGCCGCGCAGCTGATGCAGCTGCGACACGCCGAAGCGGTCGGCGTCGAGGATCACCATGGTGGACGCGTTGGGCACGTCCACACCGACCTCGATCACGGTGGTGGCGACCAGCACGTCGAGCTCATGGGCGGCGAAGGCGCGCATGATGCGATCCTTCTCCTCCGACGCCATCTTGCCGTGCAAAGTGGCGACCCGCAGCGAGGCGAACGCCGGATGCCGCGACAGCAGGTCGGCGACCTGCACGATGCCCCACCGCGGCCCGGCCGGTGCGCCGTCGCCGGGCGGGGCCGCATGGTCGTCGTCGCCGCCCGCCTTGTCTGCGTCG
>CAYLMS010000332.1:0-2399 GCA_964384455.1 uncultured Microbacterium sp.
GACTTCGGCGGCGTGCAGCATCGCCTTGGTCGGGATGCAGCCGCGGTGCAGGCAGGTGCCGCCCACCTTGTCGCGCTCGATCAGCGCGACGCGGCGGCCCAGTTCTGCGGCCCGCAGCGCTGCCGCGTAGCCGCCGCTGCCGCCGCCGAGGATGACGATGTCGAAAGCGTGCTCGGTCATGGCCCGTCCTCTCCGGTCGGAGGCGTGCGCGCCGACCGCGAACCTCATCCTAGGCGGCGCCCGCGCGTATGCCGGCGCCGCGGGACCCGGTGCCCGCGGACGCCTCGTAGAGTGGACGCATGCCCCTGACCGGACCACTGTTCGAACGGGTCGCGAACGCGCCGCAGGTGACCGCGGGCCTGCCGCTGATCGTCGCCCTGACGGGATTCCCCGACGCCGGCTCGGCGGTAGCGGGGCTGGTCGAGTTCGTCGCCGACAGGCTGGAACCCCAACCGGTGGTCGTGTTCATCAATGACGTGCTGCTCGACTACCGCGCACGCCGACCGATCGTCGCCTTTGACAAGGATCACCTGACCGACTATCGCGCGCCGCGGCTGGAGTTGTCGCTGGCGCATGACGCCCTCGGCCGGCCGTTCCTGGTGCTCGCCGGTTACGAGCCCGACTTCGCCTGGGACTCCTTCGTCGCCGTCGTAGCGGGGCTGGTGTCGGAGCTCGCGGTGTCGACGATCACCTGGGTGCATGCGATCCCGATGCCGGTGCCGCACACGCGACCCGTCGGCACCACCGTCAGTGGAACGCGGATGGAGCTCACCGCCGCGCATTCCATCTGGCAGCCGCAGACGGAGGTGCCGGCCACCGTGGGGCATCTGCTGGAATACCGGCTCGCCGAGGCGGGTGCCCAGGTCGCGGGCTTCGTGCTGCTGGTGCCGCACTACCTGGGTGACACCGAGTATCCGGGGGCGACGGTCGCGGCGCTGGAGAAGCTGTCGGTGGCGACCGGGTTGATGTTCCCGCTCGACGAACTGCGTGAGGCGGACGGCGAGTTCGTGGCGCGCATCGAGGAGCAGGTGCACGGCAGCGACGAGCTGACCCGCATGCTGGCCGGGCTCGAGGAGCGCTACGACGCCTATATGGCGGGCAACGCGGCCACTGCGCCGACCATCGATGAGCAGCTCCTGCCCAGCGCTGACGAGCTGGCCGCAGAGCTGGAGCGCTATCTCGCCAGCCGGCAGCCCGGCGAGGACGACAAGCGCGGGGGCCTGCGCGGCTGACGGACCGGCCGCGGCGGAATGCCGCGGCGCCGCCGGCTGTTGGATCGAGAGGATGCTGCGCAGCTGCGCGATCCGCGTATGCGACAATAGAGGACCCGACCCGTTGTCTTCGGTGCGCGCTGGTTCTCCGGCGAGCAGTGACTTGACAAGGGTCTTACTAGTGTCCGAGAGACGACCGACGGCGCTGCACGAGTGCGAGCCCCGGTGAAAGGCGAACCGTGACCACCGGCACTACCGAGAAGCGCACTGCGCGCACCAAGGACCCCGTCGTCGAGACCGATGCACCCGCCGTGTCTCCCGCGGCGGCACCGTCACGTGCTCGCAAGGCCGCCGCACCGGCCGCGAAGGCCGCACCGGCCGCGAAGGCGGCACCGGCTGCGAAGGCCGCACCGGCCGTGAAGGCTCCTGCGAAGGGCAAGGCCGCTCCCGCGAAGGCGGCACCGGCGAAGGCGAAGGCCGGCGCCGCGGGCGACGGCGAGCTCGACGACGACCTCGTCGACGACGCCGACCTCGACCTCGGCGAGGAACTCGAGGCCGACGACGAGCCCGAGGCCGCCGCGCCGGCGAACGCCAAGGCGGGTCGCACGGACGCCGCATCCGACGCCCCCGCCGCCGAGGACGCGAGCGACGACGACGACGAGGACGACGACGAGTCGGCCAAGCCCGCGTTCTCGGAGCCGCTGCCCACCGGGGCCATCGTCATCTCGTCGAACGACGAGGACGATGTGCCGGTGTACTCCGCGCAGATCACCGGCGCCACCGCCGACCCCGTCAAGGACTACCTCAAGCAGATCGGCAAGGTGCCGCTGCTGAACGCGGCCGAGGAAGTCGAGCTGGCGATGCGCATCGAGGCGGGCCTGTTCGCCGAAGAGAAGCTCTCCGGCATGTCCGCGAGCGAGAAGAGCTCGCCGACGGGCATGGATCTGCAGTGGGTCGCCCGCGACGGCCAGCGCGCGAAATCGCACCTGCTGGGGGCCAACCTGCGTCTGGTGGTGTCGCTCGCCAAGCGCTACACCGGCCGCGGCATGCAGTTCCTCGACCTGATCCAGGAGGGGAACCTCGGGCTCATCCGCGCCGTCGAGAAGTTCGACTACACCAAGGGCTTCAAGTTCTCCACCTACGCGACCTGGTGGATCCGCCAGGCGATCACCCGGGCCATCGCCGATC
>CAYLMS010000333.1:0-2385 GCA_964384455.1 uncultured Microbacterium sp.
CTTGAACAGCGTCGCGTCCCGGAACGCGGGCAGAGCACCCTTGCGGCGCTCGTCCAGCAACCGCGTCACCTCCGCATCCGCATGATCCAGCAGACGCTGAAGCTCTGACCTCGTCAACGGGCGTCGCCCTGGCTTGCCTTCGTAGTCCTGCAGATGCGCGAGCGTGTTCCACTCGTGGCAAACCTGAACCGGATGCGTCCCGAAGCGCTCCATGCACTCGGCGACCCAGCCGTAATGCGGCGAACAGATGTAGTCGCAGAACGTGCGCACCGACCCCTGATACGACCGGATCGTCGACGCCTCGACCTGACGTTGTGACACCAGCAGCGCCATCCACTCGTCGAAGTCGCCCGCGGACCACTCCCAAGGCTTCTTGCCCGCGTATGCCTCGAACCGCCGCACCACGCCCAAAGCGCGCGACACCGAATCCTCCTTGAGGTGCCGGCCACCGATCTGCTGCATTCGCCAGCCCTCGAGCATCGCTTCGAACACGGCCTCATGCGCGTTGAGGAACGACACCCCGCCCGCGAGATACAGCGCCGACGCACCGTGCGGAACCCGCCCCATCGACACCCCAATCCATCCGAATAACGCTCTAATCATGCAGTAAATGCGAATCTACCAGGCTGGGCGACCCCAATGAGCAGAAAGATGCGGGACCGATTGAGGCCACCGATATTCTTTCCGACGCCAGGCACCCGTTCGGATCCTGCGTCGGATGCAATTCCGCGGGGAAGTGGCGCTGGTCGGCGCCAGGGCTGCGAGCGCGTACGGCGAGCATGTCGCGATGGAGCTGTCGGCCGGGCTCGCCCGGTGCGGCGTGGCCGTGATCTCGGGCGCGGCGTATGGGATCGACGGGGCGGCGCATCGCGCGGCGCTGGCTGCGGGCGGGGTCACCGTCGCGCTGCTCGCGGGCGGGGTCGACCGGCCGTATCCGGCAGGCCACACGGCGCTGCTCGACCGGATCGCGGCATCCGGGGCCGTGGTCGGTGAGGTGCCATGCGGGGCCGCGCCCACCAAGTGGAGATTCCTGCAGCGCAACCGGCTGATCGCCGCGCTCGCGGACGCGACCGTCGTCGTCGAGGCGGGGCAGCGCAGCGGCTCGCTGAACACGGCAGGACACGCCGCGCAGCTGGGTCGCCCGCTCGGGGCGGTGCCCGGCCCGATCACGAGTGCGGCGTCGGCGGGCTGTCACCGGCTGCTGCGCGAGTTCGACGCCCGCTGCGTGACCAGCGCCGACGAGGTGATCGAACTGTTCGCCGACCCGTCTCCCGTGCTGTTCGATGAGGGCTTCGGCGCTGCGGGGTCCGCCGTCCTCGGCGATCGCACCGACGACCGCACCCGGCTCGCCGACGCGTTGAGCAGCCGGGTCGCCCGTGACGTCGACGACATCGCGCGCCGCAGCGGCGTCGACCCGCGGCGGATAGAGGAGCTGCTCGGGCTGCTCGCACTCGAAGGCGCCGTGCAGCGCGACCTCGCGGGCTGGCGCCTGGCGCCGGCGCGCTGCGCCTGATCGGTGCGGTGCGGCGCGGCGGGCCGGGTCCGGGTCCGGGTCCGGGTCCATCCTGGAGGCATGCGACTGGATGCCGCCGCCGACGCCTACACCGCGCACCTCGCGCGCGTGCGCCGCCTGTCGCCGGCCACCGCGCGCGCGTACCGGTCCGACCTGCGCGACCTCGCCGCAGGACTGCCACCGGATGCCGAGCTCGACGGCATCGACATCGACACACTGCGGGATTGGCTGTGGACCTGCTCGCGGCGCGGCGACGCGAGGGCCACGCTCGCGCGGCGCACCGCGACCGCGCGGGGCTTCTTCGCCTGGGCGGTGGAGGGCGGACTCGTGCCGGTCGACCCGAGTCTGCGCCTGGTGACCCCCCGGCGCGCGCAGCCGCTGCCCAAGCTCGCCGCCGCCACCACGCTGGGCGACGTGCTCGACGCGCTGGCCGCGCGCGCCGAGGGCGGCGACCCGCAGCACCTGCGCGATCACGCGATGCTCGAACTGCTGTACGCCACGGGCATGCGGGTGGCGGAGCTGTGCGGTCTCGACGTCGACGACCTCGACCTCGACCGCGCCACCGCGCTCGTGCTCGGCAAGGGCTCGAAGCAGCGGGTGGTGCCGTTCGGCACGCCGGCCCTGCGCGCGGTCGAGGCCTATCTCGTGCGCGGGCGTGGAGCGCTCGCGGCACGCGCCGGTGCGGCCTCGCCCGCCGTCTTCCTCGGCGCGCGAGGCGGACGCATCACGCCGCGGGCCGTCTACGCCGTCGTGTCGCGAGAACTCGCCCCGGCGCTCGGCGCGCCGAGCGCCGGCCCCCACCTGCTGCGCCACTCCGCCGCAACGCACCTGCTCGACGGGGGAGCCGACCTGCGCAGCGTGCAGGAGCTGCT
>CAYLMS010000334.1:0-2381 GCA_964384455.1 uncultured Microbacterium sp.
CAGACCTGCGGCTCAACCTGGCCAGGATCATGAAGCAGAAGGGGGAGATCCCGCCGGCCGAGATCACCCCGGCGCCGCGGCCGGAGCCGGTATTCGAGCCGCAGTCAGAGCTGGAACCGCTGATGTTCGCGCCAGGGGCCGACGATCCGCCCTGGCCGGAGATCAACGCCGAAGTCCGGCGGCTGATCCGGGACGGCGCCCACGGCAGCTGGTTCAACCGGATCGGGTTCCACGGGATCGTCGACGGGGTGCTGACCCTCTCGACGCCGACCGGCATTGCCGCCGACCGGATCAAGCGCGACTACGTCGAGGCGATCAAGTTGGCCGCCGAGACCGTGGGGGTCTTCGTCGACCGGGTGGTGCTGACGGTGAGGAAGCGGTGACGCGGTCGCCGGGCCGGCGCCGTCTAGGTCGCCGCAGCGCCGGGAGGATTCCGGGTCGGCGGACCGGCCAGGGCGGCGAAGATTGTGGCCAGCTGCCCATCGACCAGCCGGGCCGCCTCGGGAAGACCGATGTCGAGCGCTGGGAGTTCATCGAGGCCGTGTCGGGCGTAGGCCGGACCCACGGTTTCGATAAGCCGTGTGACCGCCGGCGCTGGGGCCGCGAGGCCCAGTTCGGTCGCAGCCTCGGCCGCCTTGGCCAGGTTGTGGCGGATTTCCCGGCGGTTCCAATCGTCGCTGCGGCCGTGGGCGAGGAGGAAGGCCTTGAAGCCCAACTCCAGCCCGATGCAGAGGCTCTGCAGGATAAGGCCCTGCGCGGCGGGATCGCCGCGCTCCGCTTGCAGCGTTGCGCCGCGCGTGAACTCGACCGCACGCTCGGCGAAAGTTGCGGAAAGGGTCAGGTCTGGCGTCGCCAAGGAGTGTCCCTAAACGGCCTTTTGAGGCTCCAGGTCGCCGCGCCGGTCGGTGACACAGGTGATCGGGCCGACGTAGCGGAGGTCCTCGCGGATCGAGGCGATGGCCAGGGCGACGTCCTTGTAGGTCTTGGGCTGGTCGAACTTGGCCATGTTGAGACGATATTCGCCGGGCCGGTCGGACAGCCGGAAGAAGATGATCCACAGGCCGTCTTCCTGCTCGACCAGCCGCGCGTCGATCAGCGTGGTGCCCTTGTCGAGCATCATGGTGAGGCTGCGGACCCGGATGGCCTGGTCGCTGTTGGCGGTGCGAATCCACGCCTCGCCGCTGCGGTCGGCCTCGGCCTCGTCAGATGTTTCCTTGGAACCGGCCAATCACGCTCCTCCAACCCCGGAACGGCTAGCTTGAATCGCCTCGGGAGTCCTCTGCGAAAGCGTGACCGTGACAATTTGATGCGCGAAAATCGGGGTTTTGGCACATGATGCACATGGCTTGGACGAGGGGGGAAAGGGGGGAGCGCCCTCCCCCTGCGCCCGGGCCGCCGGCGGCGTCTCGGGCGACCCCCTCCAGCGGGGGCACCCCGCAACGCCCCGTGAGACGTGGAGCCCGGCGCGCCGCGGCCGGCGCGATCGTCGGAAAGGCCGGAGGTGGGGTCCTTTGGGGTGAAGCTGATGGAGGCGGAGCCATGACCTTGAGATCGATCGTGCAGGCGCTGGGCGGCGACCTCTACGATGGCGGTCGCCGCGCCAACATTCCCGCGCCGGGTCACAGCGCCGAGGACCGCTCGGTCTCGCTGTTGCTGCAGGACGACCGCGTCGTCGTGCACACCTTCGGCGATGGCGACTGGCGGGCGGTCCTGGATTTCCTGCGCGAGCAGCAGTTGATCGACGCCAGCAACGCCCCGCTGGCCGGATCCGGCCGGGGGCCACGCCCGGCGCCGGCGCGGGCCAGCAGTTCCGACACCGAGCGGCGCGATGCGGCCCTGCGATTGTGGGAGCCCGGCCGGGCGGTCACCGGCTCGCTCTCCGAGCGCCATTGCCGCCTGCGTGGAATCCAGCGCGACCTCCCCGGGCCGGCTGCGTTGCGTCATAACCACGATGCGCCCGTCTCGGCCTACGGGAGCGGTAAGCATCGCCGGCCGGCGATGCTGGCTGGGATCCAAGACGCCGAAGGCCGCTTCACGGCGGTCGAAGTGACCTATCTGGCGCAGAGCGGCCAACGGGCGGTCGACCTGCGGCTCTCACGCAAGACCGTGGGCCCGGCGCCGGGCGGCAGCGCCGTCCGCCTCGACCCGGCCGACGTCGAGATGCTGGTCGGCGAGGGGGTGTTTACGACCCTATCGGCCACGGAGTGGTTCGGCCTGCCCGGCTGGGCGCTGATGTCGACCCGCAATCTGCGGGTCTGGACGCCGCCCTCCGGCGTGCGCTCGGTGCTGATCGGCGCTGACCGCGGCAAGGATGGGGAGGCGTCGGCCGATTGCCTGAAGGGACGGCTGATCGGACTGGGCGTGGCGGCCTCGATCGTCCT
>CAYLMS010000335.1:0-2380 GCA_964384455.1 uncultured Microbacterium sp.
CTCGCTGCGCATCCGCGCCGGGTTCCGGCTGCTCACATTCCTGCCCGCCATCACCACCCTGGTCGCCTACTCGGTCGTCTTCCGCGTGATGATGACCACCGACGGCGGTGCGCTCAACCAGCTGCTGGCGGCGTTCGGCGCCGCGCCGATCGACTGGCTGAACAACGAGTGGTGGGCGCGCGTGGCGCTGATCGCATCGATCACCTGGCGCTGGACCGGCTACAACATGGTCATCATCCTGGCCGGCCTGCAGTCCATTCCCGGCGAGCTGTACGAGGCGGCCCGCATCGACGGCGCCGGCCGCTGGCAGACCTTCTGGCACATCGTCGTGCCGCAGCTGCGCCCCGTGCTGATCTTCACCATCGTGACCTCCACGATCGGGGCGCTGCAGTTGTTCGACGAGAACTTCATCCTCACCGGCGGCGGCCCCAACAACGCGACCCTCACCCCGGTGCTCTACCTCTACAAGGTGGGCTTCCAGCAGTTCGACTTCGGCTACGCCTCGGCGATCGCCTGGATGCTGGTGGTGCTCACCGGAATCGTCGCCCTGATCCAGTTCCGCGTGCTCCGGGAGAAGCCATGACCACCGAGCTGATCGTGTCGGGGCGCGCGCGCCGCACAGGCATCCCCGAGCGCCGCCGCGGCGAGCCGCTGCTGCGCCGCATCGTGCTGCGCTCACCGGTGTACCTGGTGCTGATCGTGGCGAGCGTGCTGGCGCTGATCCCGTTCCTGTGGATGGTGATCGCCTCGACGCACAAGACCAGCGATCTGTTCGTCACCCCTCTGCCGCTGCTGCCCGGCGGCGAGCTGTGGCAGAACCTGGGCCGGCTGCAGGAATCGGTGGGCTTCGGCCAGGTGATGCTCAACAGCGTGCTGGTCGCCGTGCTGTACACGGTGTTCAGCTCGGTCGTCAGCGTGATGTGCGGCTACGGACTGGCCACCTACCGGTTCCGCGGCCGCGGAGTGCTGCTGGGCGTGATCCTCGTCACCATGATGATCCCCATGCAGGTGCTGCTGGTGCCGCTGTTCCAGATGATGGCGAACGCCGGCTGGATCGACAGCTACCAGGCGCTGATCGTGCCGTTCCTGGCCAACGCGTTCGGCATCTTCCTGATGCGGCAGGGATTCCTCGACTTCCCCACGACGCTGATCGAGGCTGCCCGGATCGACGGCGCATCCGAGCTGCGCACCTTCTACCGCATCGTGCTCCCCGTCGCCCGGCCGCAGATCGCCGCCCTGATCATCTACACGTTCATCAGCCAGTGGAACTCGTTCATCTGGCCGCTGCTGATGCTGAACACCGAGGACAAGTACACGATCCCGGTGGCGCTGAACACGATGATCGGCTTGAGCCGGGTCGACTACTCCGGATTGATGCTCGGCTCGCTGCTGGCCACGCTGCCCCTGTTCGTGCTGTTCCTGGTGTTCCAGAAGCAGTTCGTCGCAGGCCTGCTCGGCGGAGCCGTCAAGGGGTGAGCCGTCGGCTCACTCCGCCAGATACGGCGTGGAGGCGTTCTGCAGGATGCGCTGCATGCCGTGCATCCAGTTGACCCGCAGGCCCTCGATCGCACCGGCGATGTCACCGGCGACCAGGCAGCGCGCGATCTCGGCGTGCTCGGCCGCCGTGCGCTCGAGCTTGACGTCGCCGAGCACCAGCAGCGACTCGTAGCGGTGGAACGCACCGCGGATCGATTCGATGATCTCCAGCAGCCGCCCGTTGGGGCATGCGCTGAGCATCAGCGCGTGCCACTCGTCGTCTTTCGAGACGATCAGGGAATGCTCGACCACCTCCTGCTGGAAGTCCGCCGCGAGCGCTGCCAGCTGCACCCCGAGCTCGCGCAGCCGGTCGAGCGGGCTCAGCTGCAGCGCGAACCCCTCCAGCGCGGCGAGCACCGGCGCCAGCTCCTCGAACTCGCGCTTGCTCAACGGCACGAAGCGGAATCCCTTGCCGTTCTCGCTGGCGATCTGCCCCTCGCTCTCCAGGGCGATCAGCGCCTCCCGCAGCGGCGTGCGACTCACGCCGAGTTCGCCGGCCAGCTGCACCTCGTTGATGCCCTCGCCGGGCTGGACGAGCCCTGCGCGCATGCGCGCCAGCAGTTCGTCGCGCACCTGCAGACGCAGCGTCTTGCGCTCGATCGCCATCTCGACCCCTCCGCCTCCCGCGCACAGCCTACGGCTTGACCCGCGGTCCTGTTGGCCATACGCTTCTGTATACAGAATACAATGCATGATGCATGTGGGCACGACCGACACGGAGGGGATCTCGATGACGACATCACCGCGGCGGATCCGCCTCGACGCCCTGGCCTACGGCGGCGACTACAACCCCGACCAATGGCCGGAGCACGTCTGGGCCGAGGACATCCGGCCCATGCGTGAG
>CAYLMS010000336.1:0-2379 GCA_964384455.1 uncultured Microbacterium sp.
GGTACAGGAGCACCGGGATGTCGCCGATCGTGGCGGCGACGGTCGCGATCGCGCCGAGGTTCCAGAGCACCGCCTGGACGGTGACGGTCCCGACAGAGACCCGCCCGTCGGTGACGGCGGTCTGGCCGACGCCGAGGGCCACCTGGGCGACCCCGGCGACGAGCACGATGTAGGCCACCGCCCAACTGCTGTGATAGCTGGCCGTCGGCGCGAGGGCCGCGGACAGCAGGCTGCCGCCGACGATCGCGACGGTGCCCAGGATGGCGAAGGGACGGGCCGTGGGGTGGGTCCAGGCGCTGCGGCTCAGAGAGGCGGTGGCTGGAGTGGTGGTGGTCATGACGACGGCTTTCGTTCGGGGTTTCGTGGTGTTCGTCCGGGAGGGTGCCCGGGTCAGTCGGCGAGGATGCGGAACATCTCGCGCCGGGTCTCGTCGAGTCTGCGGATGCCGGCCGCCCGCTGCTCCGCGGAGGCGAAACGCAACTGGAGGGTGGCGCTCATCAGCCGCCCCATGCTGCGGAACAGCTCCCGGTCTTCGTCGGACAGCCGGGGGCTGCCGCGCCAGGCCTCGACCAGCTCTTCGGCGTGCGTGCCCACGTATCCGCGGCCGGCCGCGGTCAGGGCGTACTCGGTGCTGCGGCCCGTACCTGTGGGGGAGATGAGGCCTTCGTCGACCAGCTGCTGCAATGTCGGATACACCGAGCCCGAACTGGGCTTCCAGCCGCCGTCGGTGCGGGCGGCGATCGCCTGCATCATGCCGTACCCGTTCGCCGGCCCGTCGGCCAGCAGCGACAGCAGCGCACAGCGCACATCGCCCCGCCCGGCGCGGCGACCGCCGGGTCTGGCGGGGCCGGCGAGCCCGGCCAGCAGGGCGAGGTCGGGGAGGGCAGGAAGGTCTTCGCGTTGTTCGGCCATCCGTGCTCCTCCCGAATCCTTCGACATGTCAACGATATGTCGCTCACGCGAGCGGAAGCCGGTTCCCGGCGAACCCATAGCCGACTCAGTCCTTCTGTCCGGTGCTGGCCCGCCGCAGCAGCGACGCGCCCACCAGCCCCAGCAGCAGGAACGCCGACGAGATCAGCAGCGCCCACCGCGTGCCGGACGCGAAGCCTGCGGCCAGGGCATCCACCACCTGACCGGTGTGCGCCCCGAACGGACTGGCCGACCCCTGCACCCGCAACTGCGTGATCGTCGTGCCCGCCGACTGCCGGGTGGCATCGGCGAGCTTGGTGATCTGCGCGCTCGTGGCGCCGGTTCCCGCCAGCGCCGACGGCAGGGTGAGGGCCAGGGCCGCCGACAGCGCGGCGCCGGAGAACGCGGTGCCCAGTGCGGAGCCGATCTGACGCACCGTGCTCTGCGTGGCCGAACCCTGCCCGCTCAGCGCCACCGGCACGTCGCGCAGCACCGTCCCGGTCAGCTGGGCGGATGCCAGTCCCAGACCCAGCCCGTAGGCGATCAGCGGCAGGGCCACGATCCAGCCCGGTGTCGACCCGCCCAGGATCAGCGCGAGCACGACGATCCCGGCGACCTCCAGGGCGAGCCCCAGGATCACCACCCCGGGCGCGCCGATCCGGGCGGCAAGGCCCCGCGCAGCTGCACCCGACGCGAACGCGCCCAGCGCCATCCCGGCCAGCACCAGTCCGGCGCCGAACACGTCGAGCCCCAGCGCGTTGACCAGATACAGCGGCAGGACGAACAGGATCGCGAACTCGCCGACCGCGACCATCGCGGCGGTGATGTTCCCCCAGGAGAACGTGGAGAGCTGGAACAGCCGCAGGTCGAGGATCGCCACCCGTTGCACCTTCTCGCGATGGCGTTCCCACACCACGAACAGCACGATCGCCACGGCCGCGATCGCGAACGCGACCGGCACGGGCGAGATCGCGGCATCCGCCGGCCACACCCAGCCGAACAGATGGAACTCGGCCTTGGGCTTCCACCAGCCGAGGTCGGGCCCCTCCACCACCGCGAACACGAGGGTGCCGAAGCCGATCGCGCTGAGCAGGGTGCCGTCGACGTCCGCGCCGCGCCGGGTCTTTCCCTCGCGGGTCTCGGGCACCGTCAGCACGGCGCCCACGAGCACGATCGCACCCAGCGGCAGGTTGATGAGGAAGATCCAGTGCCAGCTCGTCCACTGGGTGAGGATGCCGCCGGCCAGCGGCCCGATCGCCGCCGCCCCCGAGATCACCGCGCCCCACACCCCGAACGCCGCGGCGCGGTAGCGTCCGCGGAACACGGCGTTCACGGTGGACAGCGTCGAGGGCATGATGAAGGCGGCGCCCAGTGCCTGCACGGCGCGTGCCGCGATCAGGGGTCCGGCCTCTGCGGCCACTGCCGCGAGCAGGCTGCCGGCGGCGAACACGACCAGGCCGATCAGGAACA